>NZ_JABXEM010000110.1:0-33389 GCF_013372595.1 Myxococcus sp. AM011 | reverse complement strand
CTCCTGGAGGTACAGCCGCACCACCCCCGGGTACTGCAACAACGCGCTCGCGATGACAGCCGCCATCGCCCGGTACGCCTCGAACATCGCCTCCACGCCACGCGCCTTCCCGAGCGCCTGGCCGCACGCCTCCAACCCCGAGAGCAGCTCGCCCCGCACCGGCTCCAACAGCGCCTCCACCAGCCCCGCCTTGTCGACGAAGTACCGGTAGAACGTCCCCTTGGCCACGCCCGCCGCCTGGGTGATGTCGTCGATGGTCACCGCGTCCAGCCCCCGCTCCACGAAGAGCTTCAGCGCCGCGTCCTCCAACTCCTTCGTCCGCTCCCGCCGCGCAGTCTCCCTCGGGCCACCCGGCCTCCCCGGCCGCTTGTCCGCCTCCACGCCCCTGTCTCTCGTGCCGTCGCGGCTCACCATCGTGCGCTCCGACTCATTGCGTGATAGATAAAGAGTGACCAAATAGTCATGATATTGAGGGTGGGGTGTCGGCCGGGCGCCCCCCTGGAGAGCGACGATGATCGGCATCCCTCTGGGCTGGGCGTACTCCAATTTCGGTGAATGGGCGCTGCACAAGTACGTGCTGCATGGCCTGGGACGACGCCGGGGAAGCTTCTGGGGCTTCCACTGGCACGAGCACCACCAGGCGTCCCGCAAGCACGACATGCTGGATGACCAGTACCTGCGTTCGCTGTGGACGTGGTCCGCGCAGACGAAGGAGCTGCTCGGGCTGGCCGCCGTGGCCCTGGCGCACGCGCCGCTGTTCCCGGTGGCGCCCTTCTTCGTGGGCACCGTGTGGGCCTGCGCGGTGAACTACTACCGCGTCCACCGCCGCGCGCACCTGGAGCCCCAGTGGGCCCGGGAGCACCTGCCCTGGCACTATGACCACCACCTGGGCTCGGACCAGAACGCGAACTGGTGCGTGACGCACCCGTTCTTCGACAACGTGCTGGGCACTCGGCGCGAGTACCTGGGCGTGCAGCCCTCGGCCTCCGCGGTACCGGTGGTGCCCATGGGCACGGGGGAGCGCCTGACGTCCGCGTCCCCCGCGCACCCGTGACGCGGGTCTAGAAGACCAGGTCGAAGTAGTTCGCCTTGGCGCGCACGCCCGCGCACGCCTCCAGCCGCGCGTTCCAGTCCCGCGTGGGCAGCGAGCCGCGGGCATCGAAGACCAGCTCCAGCGAGTCCTCGCGGGCCATGTCCAGCAGGTTCACCGCGCCGCTGCCGGTGAGCCGGATGGACTGCGTGGGCGACGTGTTGGCGCGGCGGTACTCGCCGATGAGGATGCTCTCGCTGGTGCCCGGGCGGACCACCGAGACGCTCGCGCGCTCGATTCCGCTCAGGTCCGTGCTGGACGTCACCTCGAAGACCTTGAGGCGCAGCTCCGTCTCCACGTCGGTGTCCTGTGGGAGCACCTCGTCGAAGTCACCCAGGGGGAAGTCGAGCGAGTACTGGAGGCTGAGGGTGCCGGGGAGGGCGGCGGGGAAGTCGACGTCGGGCTCGGCCTTGCAGATCTCCTCGGCCTCCGCCTCGATGAAGAAGAGGGAGTCGCAGCCGGTGGCGGCCAGCGCACAGGTGGAGAGCACCAGGGCGCGGAAGGTATTCGTTCGCATGGTGTGTCTCCAGACTCAGAAGAAATAGAAGAGGAAGCCCACCTTCACGGAGGGGATGGTGGCGCGCACGGTGAGGTTGCGCGCGGTGATGTCCGACTCGCCCGTGGCGTCTTCGATGAGCGCGCTCGCGTCGTCCACGCCCATGCGCACGTAGCTCAGGCCCAGGTGCAGGAAGAAGTTGAAGCGGCTGGAGGCGCCGATTTCGAGCCCCACGCTGCCGGCGACGTAGTCGTAGCTGATGTCGCGGATGGAGGACGTGGCCGACGTGGGCGTGGCCCCCAGCCAGTCCACCACGTCGTTGTAGTCGGAGCCGAGGTAGTGCCCGCCCTCCACGTTGATGGAAGGGGAGATGAACGTCTGCATCGGCAGGATGCTGAGGCCGCCGCGCAGGCCCAGGCTCAGCGTGTTGGTGGTGGGGCCCGCCTGCAGTCGCAGCCAGGGCAAGGGCTTGAAGACCGCGGACACGCCGATGCCATGGGGCGCGCCCGCATCCACCAGCAGTCCCAGGCGGTAGTGCTCCGAGCCCCCCGTCTCCTGTGCGTGCGCGGCGCCGCCGGTGGCGACCGCCACGAGGCCAGCCAGGGCCGCGCCATGTCGTCGGAGGAATGCCGCACGTCGTCTCGTCGAAGGTGTTGCCGTCGTCATGTGCTGTTCCACGAAGGATGTCCGGCCCGGCGACCATCATTCGGCGGCACGCGCTGAAACGGAAGTCGCGTGGACGAAAATGATGTGCCCTCGTGTCCGAGGCGGGGAAAGCCCTGGCTTTCCCGCGCGGGTTTTCCCGGCGGAGCGGAGCGCTGCCGTGACATGCGGGGCAGGCGGGCGCGAGCCACCCACGCGCTCCGACTTCTCAACGCGGAGACTCGCACGCGCGGTGAAGAAGCGGTTAGAGTTCAGCTTCCAACAGAGCTCCAGGGGGCGAGGATGTCTCACAACAAGGTCACCGCGCGGAAGCTCACGTCGGGCCTCGGGTTGCCGACGGGTGAGGCCCACACCCTGGTCCTCAAGCGCCGCGCGGCCGTCGTGGTGGAGCTGGACGACCTCAACTTCCACTCCGGCAGCGCCGTGCTGCTGCCCGCGCCCCATGCGCGCGAGAACTGGCGCGAGGGCCACACGGGGGGACTGACGTGTGTCATCCGCGCGCTCGAGTACGCGCTGGAGAAGAAGCAGACGCTGCTCGTCGCCGGGCACACCGACAGCGTCGGAGGGGATGGCTCCAACCGCGCCCTGTCGAAGGCCCGCGCCGAGAACGTCCACCACTTCCTCACGGGCGACAAGGCGGGCTGGGCGGCCTCCTGCGCCGAGCACACCGTGCAGGACTATCAGACGGTCCTCACCTGGGTGGCGGACGAGTACGGCTGGAGCTGCGACCCGGGTGGCATCGATGGGCGGCACGGCTCGCGCACCACGGCGGCGCTCACCGCGTTCCGCAAGGGCGTGGAGGCCGCGCACGGCTCGAAGCCGCCGGACTCCCGTGCGCCGGGCGTGGAGGACTGGAAGGCCGTCTTCCAGCTCTATGAGACGTATGTCGCCGGCCGCGTGGACCTGAAGGCCGCGAGGGGCGCGCTGAGCTTCGCCACGCCCGCGGTGCTCGGGTGCGGCGAGGACTGGCCCATCGAAGGGCAGGGCCAGGACAACCTGCGCTCGCAGGTCAACCGACGCGTGGAGCTGGTCTTCTTCGAGGAGCCGCCGCCGGACTTCTCCCGCCAGAGTCCTCCGGGCGCGCAGCTCTACGGTGCCCAGGCCGGCTACCAGCGCAGCTATCTGCCCATCACCCCGCGCCACACCTTCTTCTTCTCCGTCTGAGGCGCTTGTCGCGCCGTCACCTCGCGTGGAGCCACCATGCCCGTTCCGGAAGTCCTGAGACTCTACGGACGTACCGACGTGTTGACCGCGGTGGGAGACCAGCAGCCGCCCACCAGCGCCCCGGCGTGGAACGCGGCGACGCGCCACCGCGACGTCACGCGGACCATCACCCTGCACTACACCCACGGCTGGGTGGCGGGGAACTGGCAGGCGCCCTCCACGGACTGGTACGGCGCCACCTTCAACATCGACCTGGATGGGACGCTGTTCCAGTGCGAGGAGATGATTGTCCGCACCAACCACGTGGGCGGTGCGCCCGACTTCTCCGGGCAGTACAGCTTCGTCAACCTCACGTCCATCGGCGTGGAGCTGGCGCGCTTCGGCAAGATTCAGCAGGGCCCCGCGCTCTACAGCGTCAATGGCTATCCTGGCATCGACTTCCAGACGGTGGCCACCTTCCCGGACGAGTGCGACTACAGCATGCATCCGGGCTCGAAGACGGGCGGCACGCGCCGCTTCAAGCTGGGCAAAATCAATGGCGGGACGGTGCTCCAGAGCACCAGCGCCAACCGCGCCTACTACTACATCAAAGTCGCCACGTTCGACGACGCGCGCAATGACAACCGCGCCACGTACCCGCTGGACGTGCTCTTCACCGAGGAGCAGTACCAGACGCTGGTGAAGTGGGCGAAGTGCATGTGCGAGATGAATCGCATCCCCAAGGCCTTCCTGCTGCATCCGGCCACCGGCGTCGAGCAGCCCTGGATTGACGTCCAGGACCTCATCGAGCTCAACACTCCCGCGGTGCTCCAGAACAAGGAGCGGGTGCGCTCCTTCCAGGGAATCATCGGGCACAACAACATCCAGGCGGACCGCTCGGACCCGGGCGCGTCCATGGACTTCTACCGGCTCAAGCGCGGCGTCAGCGACGAGTGGTGGTACCCCGTCAACCTGGACGACACGACGCGGGCGCTGAACTACCTGGAGACGGCGCGCTCCGCCGACTACATCGCGATGACGGCGTACAACGTCGCCAGCCGTCGCGAGGACTACTTCACCGCCTGCGAGGGCACGGGCGGCGGCTACTTCCCGGTGGGCCTCAATCGCCTGTGGCACGGCGGCGTTCACCTGGCTTCGGGGGAGAACGCGCGGCCCGTCTACGCCATGGCCAATGGCCGCATCGTCGCCGCGCGCGTCGCCAACGGGCTGGTGCAGGGAGTCGAGCCTCGCTACAGCCGCTGCTTCGTGCTCGTGCGCCACGAGGTGCACGTGCGCGAGGACGCGAACCGCGCGGGGGAAATCGACTACGGGGCCGACTCCACCGAGACGGTCTATTCGCTCTACATGCACCTGCGGCCGAACGTGATTGCGCGGAGCGATGTGGGGGCGCCGGTGGTGGACTACGCGGCGCATCCGGACTGGCTCAATCACTACCTCATCGACCATCCGACGGACCGGGCGCCCGACAACGGCGACATCTTCTATCCCGACCAGACCGTGCTGCTCAGTGACCTGGTGGGCCACTCGGGCACGTACATCACCGGACTGGATGCCACCGGGCCCGTGTATGGGCCCACGGTGCACGTGGAGGTCTTCACCACTGCGGACGTGTCCCGGTTCGCCGACAGCCCGTGGGTGGAGGCCGCCAACCGGATGGAGGACACCACCGAGGACCTGGTCTGTGATTTGCCCGCGTTGGATGACTGGCTCCAGGGGCGGGGCTATCCGCCCATCACCCAGGTCGATGTCCGCACCGCGGTGAGCGACTTGCGCCAGGTGGCCGTGCGCTTCCGCAGCGAGTGGAGCCTGGAGACGCGGGAGCAGCTCACGCAGACCATCGTCGTGGGGCAGCCGGCCGTCGAGGTGGCGCTGACGCAGGCGCTCACCAACGAGCAGTGGGAGGCGAACATCCGTCCCCTGTGCTTCCACACGGACATGCAGGCAGCCGCCACCGAGGCCGTCATCGGGCCCTTCCTGGGCGACTCGCACGTCTGGCACCTGCACCCGCTCGTATTCATGCAGTGGATGAACGAGCGCGTCGCGCGGCACGAGCAGATTCTGCGCTCCCAGGACAAGACGCGCGGACAGGTGGCGAGCACCATCGCCGTGGAGAGCGGGTACGTGGTGCGCTTCGTGAATCCCGTGCCCTCCGTGGCGCCGGCGCAGGGGTACGCGGAGGTCCGGTGGAATGACAACCTCTATGAAGTCACGGTGGACCGGCTCTGTGATTTGACGGCGCTGGCCGCGGCGCCGCAGCAGACGACGCGCTTCCGGATGCGTCTCTTGGATGCCCTGGAGATGATCAACGACCGTCAGCACGGCGTCACGGTGCTGCTGAGCCATGTGGCGGTGGAGGTCAACGCGCTGAGTGCCCGGGCGGGACAGCACCTCGCGGGGAACGCCGTGGATGTGCGCCCCGGCAATGGCACCACGGTGGCGAACTGGTTCGAGTTCTTCCAGACGGTGCAGCGCGTGGTGACGTACCTGAACAACCGCGAGGGCGCGGGGTCGGTGGAGCTGGAGATGTTGCAGGACGCCGACGGGACGGTTCGAGCCCAGGTGGACGCGACGGCGAACAGCCGGGAGTGGCTGACGCGGCTGCGCGCGGCGACGGCCGCCACGGATGCGCTCCTGACGGCCGTCACCCCCGAGTCCGCCACGCTCCAGGCCGAGCTGGGACAGATGCGCCTCCACCTGCACGCACCCTGAGGTCGGTGCCAAGATGGTCCTCATGCGCGCGAGCGACGAACGTCAACGGTCCAAGTGGTGTCCGCCTGGGAGGCTCGTCATGGCGAGCGGATTCGTGACGGAGGGCCGACGCAATCCCGCGCTGCTCGGGAGTCGCGGGAGGTCGTCCATGGTGCGTCGAGTGAGCGTGGTTCCTTCGCGAGGGGCCGGAGCCCGAGGCGGGGCAGTGTCGTCCTGGCGAACGTCGGAGGGCGTGGTGTGGCGTCTGGCGCTCGGGTGGATGGTGGTGGTGCTTCCGCTGCTGACCGGTGCCTGTCGGCAGGCGGTCGCCGCCGAGTCGTCCCCGCCCGCGCCTGTCCTCCAACAGCGGTCCTCGGTGGCGACGCCTGGCACCCCACCGTCCTCGACCGGACCCGTTCCTCCGCCACAGGCCGTGGGGACGCCACCCGCCACCGCGTCCGCTCAAGTCCCGCTGTTGCTCGGCGTGGACCCCACCCAGGCCATCCAGGACACGGAGTCGGCGTTGCAGTCCGTGCGCGCCGCCGTCGGACGCAAGGACTTCGCCTCGGCGGCACGGGACATCGAAGCACTCCTCCAGGCCGACCTCCCGCGCTTCGCCTCCCTCTGGACGAATGACGCCGGGCTCGCGCCGCTGCGTGACAGCGAGCCCGGACGGGCGTTGGCGGCGCGACTGCCTCGGCTCGAGGCCTCCTGGCGCACGGCGCTGAACCAGGGCCTTCCCCTGGTGTGGTGGAAGCCCGCCGCGCCACGGAGCGAGGAGGGCGACGACTCGGAGGCGTTCACGACGCCGCCTCCCGCGTTGCTCCGCGCGGGTGTCTATCTGCCCAAGCAGCGTCGCTTCCTGCCGGCGGGGCCCCAGGAACCCGGCGTCATCCTCGCGCGTCTGTCGGTCGACCGCGCGAGTGTGCTGCTCGTCCGGGGAACCCTGGGGTTGGGCCTGACGTCGATGCTCACGGACCTGGAGGTGAGCATCCGTGATGCCGTGACAGGCAACCCGATGACTCCCGTGCGGAGCCCCGCTCCGGACTATCGCGGCCCGGAGGCGCTCCAGTGGAGCGAGGCCCGAGGCAAGTGGGCCTTCCGCGTCCAGAACGGCGACCAGACGAATCCCACGCTGCCCCAGTTCAGTGGATGGCGCGACGTGGCCACCGACGGCAAGTGGAGCATTCGCTCGGTGTCGGCCCACGGAGAGCTCATCTCCGAGGGCTCGGTGCCGCTCGGACTCCCCGATGGCTGGGTGAGGGAAGGGAAGGTGCTCGTCGAGGAGTCGACGCGACGGAGCATCCCGCACAACACCGAGCCGGCGAAGCACCGCTTCCTCCAGGCCGTGACGGTGGGCGACACGCTCTGGTTGTCGGCCGTGGAGTCCTGGTGCGACGCCTCGACGCCGGAGCCGACGAGCATCCTCCGCCATGTCGTGGAGCGCATCTCCCGCGACAACAAGCGCGTGCGCGTCCATGAAGGGCCCGGCGGCGCTTCACTCTTGTCGCTGGGAGGGGCCCTCATCATGCAGGTCGACAAGGAGGCCCGGCGGTTTCCCTCGAGCACGACGACGTGGGAGGAAGCGACGGCCCTGCCAGAGGGTGTGCTGCTGACCACGCCCCTCCAGCCCAAGGTCTGTCACTCGCTCTGACGCTGTCCATCCTCCACGCGAGTCCCTGGCTCAGGGCCGCGTGGGTGCTGTCGGCTCGCGCCACAGGGGCAGGGTGATGCGGCTGCCTCCGAGCCAGGTGATGTCGAGCGGCACTTTCGCGTCGGCGATGGACTCGCTGCTGACGTCCTTGCCGGTGCCGTCATTGAGTTGCGCCTGCTTGTTGAGGGCGAGCATGTCGGGGCATGGAGGCTCGGCGAGAGGGTCGCGAAGATGACGCTCGAGCGGGCGCTTCTTGTGGCTTCGTGTGCGGAGAGCGCTTCACGGACATGCGCGTCCACCGGAGCCGTGCGCGGTGGAGGTGTGCGGGGGGCGCACCCGTTCGGTTCACGAGTTCGCGTTGGCTCTGTGCTCCGTCCGACGAAGCATGTGTCACGCGCGCCAGCGTGTTGAGCCCGCGACGGCGGCTCCGTCCTTCGGACCAATTACCGCTCCCCGCAGCAGGTGCCACCTTGCCAGCCCGGACGTCACTGGCGATGCAGGCACGTGAGCACCGGCCCAGGACCTCGGGGGACCGGATGATCGACGAAGTCGATCTGCGTTTGAAGTCGTGGGCAGGCCGAATCGCTGGCGATGCACCCGTGCATCTGGGGGCACCGGACCGTGAGGCCGTTGAGCGCGGCGTGTGTCTGTACCTGCTGGAGCTGGGGCCCGCGCCTCCCGCTCGAGGCGGGCGCCGGGTGCCGCTGCAGATCTCCGTCTGCTACCTGGTCACCGCGGGCGCGGAGTCACCCGAGCTCGCCCACCGCCTGTTGGGGGAGCTGGTCTTCTCGGCCATGGAGGAGTCGGAGTTCGAGGTGGACCTCACGCCCGTGCCCGCCACCGTCTGGGCGGGGCTGCGCATCCCTCCGCGTCCCGGCTTCCGGGTGCGCCTGCCCGTGCGCCGCGAGCGTCCGCAGCCCATCGTCCACCGCGTGCGCTTCCCCGTCATCACCCAGGCGGTGCCCGCCGAGGCGCTGCTCGGCTGTGTCGTCGGGCCCGGTGACGTGCCCATCCCCGGTGCGTTGGTGGAATTGCCCGGGCTGAGCCTGGTCACTCGCACCGACGACAAGGGCTGCTTTCGTTTTCCCCGCGTGCCGCCAGTGGCCACGCTGGGGCGGCTGGAGGTGCGAGCGAAGGGGGAGTTGCTCGCGCTGGGGCCGGAGGCGCTCGCCTCCGAGCCTCAACCACTGCTCATTCGCCTGCCGCTGAAGGAGGACTGACGTGCCGACGAGCTACCTGACGCCTGGCGTCTATGTGGAGGAGGTTCCCAGCGGAACACGCTCCATCCAGGGCGTGGGCACCACCACCGCCGCCTTCGTGGGCCGGGCGCCCGCTCACGGCGCCCGGCTGAATCAGGCGGTGCCCGTCAATGGCTGGGCGCAGTTCGTGAAGGAGTTCGCGCCTCCCGGCACGCCAGGCACGGCCCTGGCCCGCGCGGTGTATGGCTTCTTCGAGAACGGTGGCCGGCGCTGCTTCATCGTCAACATCGGCGACAGCGAGAGCATCGTCGGCGACGCGCGCAAGCGGCAGGGCGTGGCGGTGTTGGAAGAGGTCAGCGAGGTGGCCATGGTGGCCGCGCCCGGCTTCACGAACCCCGCGGCGTGGGACGCGCTCCTGTCCCACTGCGAAAAGATGAGAGACCGCATCGCCATCCTCGACGCGCCCGAGGACGTCGAGGAGGTGGAGCGCCTCACGAAAATCTACTCGGGCGACGAGGGCGCCGGCATCCGCTGCCGCATGTCCGACCAGGGCTACGGCGCCTTCTACTACCCGTGGTTCTCCACGCCGGACCCGCTCGGCGACGGGAAGACCATGGTCAACGTGCCGCCGTCCGGGCACATCGCGGGCATCTACGCGCGCACGGACGTCACCCGGGGCGTGCACAAGGCGCCCGCCAACGAGGTGGTGCGCGGGGCGATGCGGCTGGTGCGCGACGTGACGCCGGAGGAGCAGGGCGAGCTGAACCAGATGGGCGTCAACTGCATCCGCTACTTCCCGCGCGGCGGCATCCGCGTGTGGGGCGCGCGCACGGTGGCGGACGCCGCCAGCGAGTGGCGCTACGTCAACGTGCGCAGGCTCTTCAACTTCGTGGAGGAGTCCATCGCGCTGGGCACCAACTGGACGGTGTTCGAGCCGAACGACCCCACGCTGTGGAAGTCCATCCACCGCGACGTGAGCGCGTTCCTGCTGCGGCTGTGGCGCGACGGCGCGCTGATGGGCCGCACCAAGGAAGAGGCGTTCTTCGTGCAGTGCGACGAGCAGACGAACACGCAGGAGACCATCGACGAGGGCCAGGTCATCGCCGTCATCGGCCTGGCACCGGTGAAGCCCGCGGAGTTCATCATCTTCCGAATCGGCCAGCATGCGGGCGGGGCGGAAGTGGAGGAGGTGTCCAATGGCTGAAGCCAAGGCTCCCGAGGCGGCCCCGCCGGAGCAGGAGGCGGGCGCGCAGCCCGGCGCGCGCGCTGACCCGTTTCGCGCGTACAACTTCAAGCTGCTCATCGACGGGGTGAACGAGGGGCACTTCACCCAGTGCACCGGCCTGGAGGTCGAAGTCGCCGCGCTGCACTACCGCGAGGGCGGCGCGGGACCGGTGACGCGCAGGCTGGCGGGGCCCGTCACGCACGGCGACATGACGCTGCGCTATGGCGTCACCCAGTCGCCGGAGCTGTGGAACTGGTTCCTCGCGTCGATGAACGGCGTGCCGCAGTGCAAGAACGTGTCGGTGCTGCTCTTGGACATGGATGGGGTGACGGAGAGGCTGCGCTGGAACCTCAACGATGCCTGGCCGAAGAAGTGGCGGGCGGCGCCGCTGGATGCGCTCGGCCAGCAGATCGCCATCGACTCACTCACCCTCGTCTTCGAGTCCATCACCCGTGGCTGAGCCCGCGCGCGGACCCGTGCCCGGCGCGTGGCTGCGCGCCGTTGCCCGGAAGATGAAGGCGTGGGCGGAGTCCGTCCTCTCCGAGGAGGAGAGCGACTTCGCCGCCGCGCTCGCCCAGGCGCGCGTGCCGTCCGAGCCCGCGAGCCCCTCTTCCACCGACGGTGCCTCCGCCGCCTCCACGCCCGTCACGGTGACGGCGCCTCCCACGGGGCTGAGTCCGCCGGAGCACTGGATCCGCGATGTCCAGGGGCGGCGCACCCAGACGCCTCCCGCGGACTGGGTGGCCCGGGTGCGCAAGGTCGCGCCCCATCTCGTGGAGGGACTGGCGGAGCCGGAGGCGCCGCTCCCGGTGAATGAGTCCCACCAGTCGTTCCGGGCGCGGATGCTGCGCGCGAGCGAGCCCGACAAGTCCGCCTCCGCGCGGCCCGCGCCGGTTCGCGACGCCTCGCGGCCCGCAGTGCTCCCCGCGCCCTCCTCCCGCCGCGTCGCGCCGGGTGCTCCCGTGGAGCCTGTTGCCCCGGTGTCGATGCGGCGCGAGGTCAGCGGCCAGGGCCCCGTGAGCGCTCATCACGAAGAGCCGTCGCGGGCCTCGAAGCTGAAGCCCCTGGCGCCGGCGCATCCCTTCTCATCGCCTCCCGCGACACCGGCTCCCCTGGTGTCGGGGCGGTCCTCCAGTGAGGGGCCCGTCACTCCCGTCCCCACGCCGATGATGGGAGGGCAGCCCTTCGCCAATCCGGTGATGGTGGCCGCCTCGCCCGCGTCTCCCTGCGAGGTGTGCGTGCCTCCGCTGGGTGAAGAGGACCGAGAGCGGAGCCTGTGCGCCTCTGGATTTCACCAGGGCATCTCCGCGTCCCAGGCGCTGCAACGCGAGGGCTCGAGCATGGTGCCCTCTCCTCCGCCGCGTGCCGCGCCCGGGCCGACGGGCGAGCCGTGGCGTGTGCGTCGAGGCCCGGACGAAGCCCAGGCGCGAGAGGCCGAAGCGGTGCGTCGGGATGCGTCCCACGAACCCACGCCTCCGTTCGCGCCACGCACCTGGACGGATGCGGAGGAGCACTCCGCCTCGCGCTTCGCCACCCCGGTGGGAGAGGAGCCACATGGAGCCTCCGAGGATGGGGCCCCGTCCGAGCACGCCTCCTGGCCGGAGCTCCCCACCGCCCTGACTCCGGAGTCTCCGGACGTCGCCGAGGAGATTCGGCTGTGGACGCGGCTGCGCCGGCTCGAGCGCGAGCAGCGGGGTGACTGATGGAGCGCGTGGCCTTCCTCATCGAGCCTAGCGGTGAGCGCATCGGGTGTCTGCTCAACCCGGAGACGCTCGTCCTGCGCCGGGAGGCGGGCCTGCGTCCGAGGCGCGCGCTGGGCGGCTCGCTGCCGTGGGGTGGGCCCGGGGATGACCCGCTGCTCTTCACCGGGGGCGGCACCACCGAGCTGACGTTGGACCTGCTCTTCGACGTCTCGCTGTCCGGCTCCACGTTGGAGACGGAGGACGTGCGTGACCTGACCGAGCCCTTGTGGCGGCTGGCGGAGAACGGCCTGCGCGAGGACGGTGGGATGCGGCCGTCGCTGGCGCGGGTGGTGTGGGGCAAGCGGACCCAGTTCCTGGGCGTGGTGGCAGCGATTGCCGAGCGCCTGGAGCACTTCACCGCGACGGGAGCACCGCGTCGCTCATGGCTGCGCCTGCGAATGGTGCGCGTGGAGGATGAGACAGGCGCGCGGCAGCCGGTGACGAGCGGCGAGCCTCCGGACCCGGACGTGGTTGCCGCGGCCCTGACACCGGAGGACTACGAGGCGCACACGGTGCTCGGGGCCCAGGAGGGCGAGGACGGCACGCCCGCCTCGGGACAGCGCCTGGATGAAATCGCATACCAACGCTACGGCGACCCGTCGATGTGGCGCCTCATCGCCGGGCTCAATGGCATCGCCGACCCCTCGCGCGTTCCTCCTGGACAGGTGCTGCGCCTGCCCACTCCAGAGGCGCTCCGGAGGGTGCTGTGAGCCAGGTGCGGGGGCTGCCCGAGCTGCGCATCGAGGTGGGCGGCGCGCCGCTGCCGACGGGGGACTTGCGCTCCCTCGCGTCCATCCAGGTGTCGCAGCGACTGGCGCTGCCCACGCAGTGCGAGCTGACCTTCACCGACCCGCGCGGCGTGCTCGCCACGTCGGGCCTTCCTCCGGGAACCTCGCTGCGCGTGGCGGCCTCGTCCTCGCTGGAGGACCTCTTCCTGGGAGAGGTGACGGCCGTCGAGTTCTCCCATGCGCGGGGCGGAGCGCGCGAGGTGCGGGTGCGCGGCTATGACGTCCTGCACCGCCTGCGCAAGCGGCAGCCGGTGCGCGCGCACGTGCAGGTGACGTTGGAGGACCTGGCGAAAGAACTCGTCTCGGGGCTGGGCCTCTCCGTGAAGGCGGCGTCACCCGGGCCGCTGTGGCGCTACCTCATCCAGCATGGCCAATCCGATTTGGAATTGCTGGTGGAGTACGCGGACCGCTGTGGCCTGTTCCCGGTGCTCCATGGCGACACGCTGCGGTTGATGACGCTGGAGGGCGAGGGCGCGCCCGTGTCGCTGCTCCTGGGCGAGTCGCTGCTGGAGGCGTCCATCGAGATGAATGGCGACGCGGCCTGCCGCGAGGTGTCCGCCGAGGGTTGGGACGTGCTGCGCGCGGAGGCGCACGCGGGGCGCGCGGATGTACCTCGCGTGGGGCGGGACGTGGAGGCGGGAGTCTCGCCAGAGTGCGTGGGCGGAGAGTCGCGTCGCTCGCTGGTGGACGAGGCGGCGGAGGGTATCCCCCACGTCGAGGCCGCGGCGCAGGCGGAGCTGGACCACCGGGGCGCACGCGAGGTGGTGCTCACCGCCCTGGCCGAGGGCGACGCTCGGCTGCGGCCGGGCACGCGGGTGGACGTGGCGGGTGTGGCCGCGCTGGTGGCGGGCCGCTACGTGCTCACCAGCGTCATGCATCGCATCGACGCGCGGCAGGGCTTCGTCTCGGAGCTGTCCTCCGCGCCGCCTCCGCGAAGGCCTCGGGCTCGCGCCTCCGCGGTGACGCTGGGCGTGGTGAGCCGGGTGGATGACCCGGATGGACGGGGC
Organism: Myxococcus sp. AM011; assembly: GCF_013372595.1. Taxonomy (NCBI): domain Bacteria; kingdom Pseudomonadati; phylum Myxococcota; class Myxococcia; order Myxococcales; family Myxococcaceae; genus Myxococcus; species Myxococcus sp. AM011. Next base: position 19,673 of record NZ_JABXEM010000110.1, on the reverse strand, counting down.
CGCGTGCGCGCGACGCTGCCCGCATACGGAGGCGTGGAGACGGACTGGATGCAGGTGCTGGCGGCGGGCGGCGGCTCCGGCAAGGGGCTGATGCTGCTGCCCGACGTGGGAGACACGGTGCTGCTCGCCTTGGGCGGCGAGGACCCGGCGCGCGGCGTGGTGGTGGGCGGGCTGTACGGAGGCGGGGGGCCTCCGGACGCGGGCGTCGAGGGCGGTTCGGTGAGGCGCTACACGCTGCTGACGACGGGCGGGCACCGGCTGAAGCTGGACGACGAGAGCCGCACGCTGCGCCTGGAGGACGGCACCGGCAGCTACCTGGAGTTGTCACCGAAGGGGGTGCGGCTGCACTCGAAGGTGGCGATGGAGTTGGAGGCACCCGGGCAGGACGTGGTCATCCGTGGACGGTCCATTGACTTCCGGAGGGGCTGAATGCGCCTGCTGACCGTGGACGCGCTGGTGGTGTGTGCCCATGAGCTGGGGCGCGTGGGGCTGGTGAACTCGCAGCCCTGGGTGACGGTGGAGCGCCGGCCGCTGCTCGTGCGCGCGGACCCGGAGGGCCGTCCCATTGGCGGGTGTCCCAACATCGGCCCCACCATCAAGCCCTGCACCACCACGTTGAAGGTGCAACAGGGTTACTCAACGCTCGTCACCATCGACGGCAAGCCCGTCTGCCTGGACACGTTGATGGGGCTGACGGACGGCACCCCGCCCGGCATCGTGAAGTACAAGGTCAACGCGCCCGGCCAGACGCTGGTGACGGAGGAGCGATGAGCGGGCCTCGCTTCCGCACCTGGCGCTTCGCGCACCCGGACTTCGAGATGGCGGAGAAGTCCGGCCTGCGCGTGGCTCCCACCGGCCGCGTGGAGATGGTGGAGGAGCACGCCTCCATCCGTCAGGCCGTGCTGCTGCTGCTCACCACGGTGCCAGGGGAGCGGGTGATGCGCCCGGACTATGGCTGTGAGCTGCACAAGCTGCTCTTCGCCAACAACGACGACACCACGGCGGGGCTCGCCATCCACTACGTGCGCCGCGCCCTGGACCGGTGGGAGCCGCGCATCCAGGTGCTGCACCTGGACGCCACCCGGAGCGCGGAGGACGGCTTCCGCCTGGACGTGTCCGTGGAGTACCGCGTGCGCTCCACCGGCCGCACGGAGCGGCTGGCGTATCCCTACTCGCTCTCGGGAGGCCCGACATGACGTCGTTGCCGACACCCCGGCTCGACGACCGGAGCTTCGCGCAGCTCGTGGAGCAGGCGCGCTCGCGCATCCTCGCCCTGTGTCCCGAGTGGACGGACCTCACGCCGCACGACCCGGGCATGGTGCTGGTGGAGGTCTTCTCCCACCTCACCGAGACGATGCTCTACCGGCTCAACCGGCTGCCGGAGAAGGCGTACGTGGAGTTCCTCCGGCTGCTCGGCGTGCGCCTCCAGCCGCCCGCCGCCGCGTCGGTGCGCCTGCGCTTCTCCCTGGCCCGCGCCTCCGAGCGCCCCACGGAGATTCCGCGCAACACGCCCGTCACCCTGTCGCGCGCCGGCGCGGGCGTGGAGCCCGTCGTCTTCCACACGGCGGACGCGGTGACGATTCCGCCCGGTGCCACCCAGGTGGAGGTGCTCGCCTACCACTGCGACCCGGTGGACGGAGAGAAGGTGGGCGTGGGCACGGGCCTGCCGGGCCTCACCGTGCAGGTGAAGCGTCCGCCCATCGTCGCGCCCACTGGGGACTCGCTGGACCTCGTCGTGGGCGTGGAGGCGGGACCCGGCGAGCTGGATGCGCGAGCGCCGGCCCGTCGCCATGACGGCCGCACCTTCCGCATCTGGCGCGAGGTGGAGAACTTCGCGGCGCTGGGCCCGGACGAGCCGGCCTATGTCGCGGACCGGATGACGGGCACCCTCACCTTCGCGTCCTCGGTGCGACTGGCGAACGAGGCGGGCGAGCTGAACGAGCCGCGCACGCTGGCGGCGGTGCCCGGCGTGGGGCGGGAGATTCGCGTCTGGTACCGGCGCGGGGGTGGCGCCTCGGGCAACGTGGCGGCGGGCACGCTGGAGGTGCTCAAGGCGCCCCTTCCGGGCTTGAAGGTCACCAACCCCCGCCCCGCCACGGGCGGTCGGGTGGCGGAGACGCTGGAGAACGCGCTCCTGCGCGGGCCCCAGGAATTGCACTCGCTGCGGCGCGCCGTCACCGCCGGGGACTTCGAGCTGCTGGCGCTGCGCAGCTCCGGCGCGGTGGCGCGCGCCAGGGCCGTCACGCTGGCGCAGCTCTGGTCGCATGCCCCCGCGGGCACGGTGGAGGTGTTGCTCGTCCCGCATCTGCCGCCGGAGGTGCGCGGCGCTTCGGGCGAGGGAATCACCGAGGCGGCGCTGCGCGAGCACGAGACGGAGGAGGCCCGCGCGCGCATCCACACGGAGCTCGATTTGCGCCGTCCGCTGGGCACCACCTGCCATGTGGAGTGGGCGCGCTACAAGACGGTGCGCGTGCAGGCGCGAGTGGTGGCGCACCGCGAGGAGGACACGGCGGCGCTGCGCTCGCGCCTCACCGAGCGGCTCCACCAGGTGCTCACGCCGCTGCCCTCGGCGCTGCAGCCGGAGGGCTGGCGCTTCGGCCAGGCGCTGCGGGCCTCGCACGTATACGACGCGCTCCTGGCCGAGCCGGGCGTCAGCTACCTCGACAAGGTGCGCCTGCTGGTGGACGAGGTGCCCCGCGAGGTGCGCACGCTCGCCGCCGACAGCTTCCAGCCGGGCACCTTCTACGCGGGCGGCGGCGAGACGTTGTTCCGCACGGTGAACGACGCGGACGGCTGGGAGCGGGCGGGCCTCTTCCCCGGCGAGGACGTGGACGCGGTGGAGGCGCATCCCCAGCGCGCGGGCCTCGTCGCCGCGTGCGCGCGGCTCGTCTCCGACTCGAAGCGCTCCCGCATCCACATGTCCTACGACTGCGGCGAGACGTGGGACGACACCACGCACACGCTGGACGCGGTGGAGGACCTGACGTGGGCGGAGCGCGACGGCGTGCCGGTGCTGCTGCTGGCCACGCGCGTGGGTCTGTTCGAGCTGGTGTCGCGTCCGGGGGCCACGCCCATCCAGGTGCTGGTGGACCCCGCCAATCAAGACCTGGGCTTCTACGCGGTGGCCGCGACGACGGACGTGCGCGGCGCGGTGAACGTCGCGGTGGCGGCCATGGGCACGCGGGGCGTCTTCCTGTCGAGCGGCGGTGGACGCGGAGGCACCTTCCGTCCCATCGGCCCCAAGGGCCAGGACGTGCGCGTGCTGGAGGTCCAGAAGGACGGGCCTCGCTCCTTCCTCTGGGCGGGCCTGGCCGCGGCCAGTGGCGCGGACCCGGGCAAGGGCGCGCTCTGCTGGGAGCTGATGGGCAGCGCGGACCCTCCGGATGGGTGGCGCCCCTTCGACAGGAACTGGGATGGCGGAAGCTGTCTGGCGCTCGCGTTCAGCGGCTCCACGGTGTACGCGGGCAGCCACCGCGTGGGCGTGTTGTGGGTGGACTCGAGTCGCCCGGGCGCTTCCTGGCGGCGTCCCGACGTGGGCTGCGGCCTGCCGCTGCGCGAGGCGGAGCGCCTGTTCCAGCCCGTGTTCGCGCTGGCGGCCTCGCCCACGGGTGCGCCGCTGCTCGCGGGAGGACCGGACGGCGTCTTCCGGCGTCCCCGGGGCAGCGAGCGCTATGAGCCCGTCTCCACGCGCGAGTTCACCGAGAAGGTGACGCTGCCGCCCACGTGGCTCCTCAGCTCCGGCGCGCACACGCTGGAAGTGGTGACGGACGATGCGGAGCCCTGACATCCAGCGGCTCCTGCCGGGCGTCTTCCAGCGCACCGTGCTTCCGGGCTCGCCGCTCACCGCGCTCCTGGCGGTGATGGAGGCGCTGCACGCGCCCAGCGAGGACGTGCTCATGCGGTTGGAGTCCCACTTCGACCCGCGTCGGGCGCCGGACCGCTTCGTGCCGTTCCTCGCCCGTTGGGTGGGCATGGACCTGCCCGTGTCGACGGGCTTGGGGCGGCTGCGCGAGCTGGTGGCGCAGGCGGTGGAGATATCGCGCTGGCGCGGCACCGCGCGCGGCCTGCGGTTGTTCCTCACCACCGCCACCGGCCGCACCGACTTCCAGGTGGACGACGCGGTGCCCGGCGCCGACGGCAGGCCCCGGCCCTTCCACGTGCTGGTGCTCGCGCCCTCGGCGGTGGCCACCCACCGGCTGCTGCTGGAACGAATCATCGAGCGGGAGAAGCCCGCGTACGTCACCTATGAGCTGCGCTTCGCGCAGCCGCCTCAAGGAGCCCGTTGATGCCCCGCGCCTTCGACATCACCGCCGTGACGGACTCCGTCCGTCTGAACGCGACGGGACAAGGGGAGGTGGCCTTCACGGTGTCCAACGCGCTGCGTGCCCCCGTCCGCGCGCGAGCGTCCGTCGTCCCAGGCCCCGGCGCGAAGGCGGAGTGGGCCACCATCGCGAACGGCGACGAGCGGGACTTCGCTCCGGACGGCACCCAGCAGCTCAACGTGCAGCTGCGCGTCCCGCCAGGGACACCGCCGGGCCGCTTCACCTTCCACCTGCTGGTGGTGGACGTGACGAACCCGGACGAGCGCTACGCGGAGGGGCCCGCCACCGCCTTCGAAGTCGTCGCCGCGCCACCGCCCAAGAAGCCCTTCCCGTGGATGTGGGTCGCGCTGGCGGCGGGCGTCATCCTGATTCTGGGGACGGTGATTGGCCTCCTCTCGGGGGGCGGCGCGAAGCTGAACGAGCCCTGCCCGGATGGGGAATGCGACAAGGGTCTCACGTGCACGGGCCAGGATGGCGGCGCGTGCCTGGTGTCCGCGGGCAAGGCCTGTGACGGCGGCGCGATGTGCTCCACCGGCTTCTGCGACAGGCGGGGCGAGTGCCAACTGGCGCTGGGCCAGACGTGCGCGAGTCAGGGTGACTGCCCGGGACCGCTGAAGTGCACGGAGGTGCCCGGCTCCCGGCTGTGTCTGCTCGAGTCCCAGCAGGACTGCGAGCGCGACAGCGACTGCTCCAGCTTCTACTGCCGCGCCGACGGCAAGTGCAGTCGGGATGACGGGCGCTGCGAGAGCAACGTGGACTGCCGCCAGCCGGCGATTTGCGGCACCACGAAGCTCTGCCAGCTCCCGGATGGCCAGCCGTGCCGGTCCAACGAGGTCTGCCTCTCCGGCTTCTGCGCGGGCACCTGTCAGGTCGCCCCGCTGGGCTTCCAATGCCCGGGCCCGTGCCCCAACTTCACCGTCTGCAGCAATGGTCAGTGTGTCTTCATCCGAGGCCAGGTCCTCAACCAGGAGATGCTGCAGGTGTCCCCCCAGAATGCGGAAATCATGCGGCAGATGCAGCGACAACAGCGTCTGCAACAGGAGCTGCGCCAGCCGCAGGTCCAATAAGCCCGCGCCATGCCCGAGTTGAAGCCCATCCATGTCGTGCTCATCCTGGCCATCGTCGCCATCGTCGCGCTCTATGTCCTGGGCGTGGGCCTGGGCGCGAGGGATGAGTCCGCGAGCCGCGAGAGTCCCACGAAGAGCGCGCAGGAGCTCCGGGCGCGGTTCATCAAGCCCAAGCCCGTGGACGCCACGGAGCTGGCCGCGACGTGTCCCCTCCAGGAGGGCGTGTTGACGCTGCCAAGCGGCGGCGGCTGTCGGGTGGACGTGAAGGCGTCCGACACGCGGCTGCGCACCCTGGAGCTGGTGCTCCGGCCTCCCGGCGTGGTCAGGGTGGAGCTGGTGTCCCGGGGCAAGCCGTCCGTGCCGGCGAAGTTCGATCCGCTCAAGGAGTCGAAGAAGCTGGATGTCATGCAGGAGGGCGCGGACCTCCAGGTGACGTGCCTGGGGGCTCCGCCACAGCGCCCCATCTGCGAGCTGGGCCTGCGGTGAGCCTCGGGTGCTTCAGGCCGGCGCCGCGCGCTTGAGGCGCAGCACCTTGACGATGGACACCAGCGCGCCCACCAGCAGCAGCACGGCCCAGATGAGGCCGAGGATGGCGACGATGATGGCGCCCACCGCGTCGGTGATGCTGACGAGGATGATGGGCACCAGCCCGTGGAGGAAGGACACCACGGCGTTGGCCAGCAGCGACGTGAGGTAGAGCAGCACCAGGCCCTTGTTCTGGAGGAAGCGCTGGTGCGCGAGCACCAGGCACACGCCCGCGGCGAGCTTGAGGAACATCAAGAATCCCAGCGTGCCGGCCGCGCCTCCCCGGTTGAAGAATCCCCACACGGCCAGATAGGCCAGCGTGCCGAAGGGCACCGAGGCCACGAGCGTTATCATCGTGAGCGTCAGCGCGATGGCGGCCAGCAGCAGGCCGAAGCCGGTGAGCAGCGCCACGACTGCGCCGATGAGCGTGGCCAGGCCCTGCACGCGTCCCTGCACCCGCTCGGGGATGATGAGGCTCGCGCCCATGAGGGCGAGCGTGAGCAAGAGGAGCGCGTCCACCAGGGCCAGATAGGGAATGCCCAGGCCCGGCGTGGGCGGGTTCTCCTTCTGCGTGCGCACCACGTCGGAGGGGTCCACGTCCTCGCCGTCGCAGATGGCGGCGTGCAGGGGACGGCAGTCCTCCGGGAGCCCGGGAATGGAAGCGCAGGGCTTCGTGCCGCTCAGCGCCGAGCAGTCCGGCGACTTCTGGGGCAGCAGGATGGGCGAGCCCACTTCCACGAGCACGCAGAGCGCCAGCAACACCAGCGAGGCGATGAGGAAGGGTCTTCGCATGCGGTCCATGCCGCGCCCCCCGGCAAGGCGCGCCCCGAGCGGCGCGTGAGCGCGAGCCTAGGCATGGTGGATGGGGATTCCCTCGCGCCGCCGTCGGGACTGTCCTGGGTCGCACGGGCCCTGCTCCCGGGGGGAGGGCCCGGCGGGCTATGCTGCGAGGGCAATGTCCGAACGCAACCGAATCGGCGCGGTGACGACCGAGTCGCGCCCGTCCGAGGGGGACCTGCGCCGCCGCCTGGAGGGGCGCGTGGAGTTGATTGAGTCCGCCCTCCACCGCTATCGCCTGCTCCACGGGACACTGGCCTCGCGCGGCTGGTGGCGGACGCTGCGGGAAGACCCCTCGCTGATTCAGGGCGTCCTGGATGTGGAGCCGACGCTGCTGGAGGCGCTGGAGCGCACCGAGCGGCGCGGCGGACAGGAGGGCTGGCTGGAGGGCTCGTCGATTCCGAGGACCGTGAGTCAGGTGCGCGAGGTCCGCGAGCGACTGACGCTGCGCGTGCGGAGCGTGCTGTTGCGCCGGAGCCTCGCGCCGGAGTCCCTGTCGCTGGAGGATGGGCTGCGAAAGCTGGAGGAGGTCAGCTCCCAGGAGGTCTCCCTCAAGCGGATGCCGGGAGAGCCCTTCTCGCTGCGCATCGGCGCGCCGGACGGGTCGTCGCAGTCCGTGGCGTCCCTCGTCCTGGCCCTGGGCTGGTTGGTCCTCCTGGTGGGGATGTTCGTGCTGCTGGTGCTCGGCGAGAGGGGCGTGGCGCTGGTGGGTGGCGGACCGGCGCTGGGCGGGTTGTTGATAGCGACGGTGGTGTTGCAGCGAAGGAGTGCCCCGGGCGTCGTCTGGCTCACGCCGGAGCGCCTGGTGTGGATTGCGCCTGGAAACGAGCCCCCGGCGGCCGTGCGGTTGGACTCGCTGGCGGACAATGGAGTCATGCTGGATGGACCCGAGGGAACGGTCTGCGTGCGCGGAGACCAGTTCATCCGGTTGAAGGGGTTCACTGTCGCGGGCGCCAGTCGGCTGCGCGTCCTGCTGGAACTGTTTCGCGATGCCCGCATCCGGGAGCAAGCGTCCCGGGTGGACCGGCAGGTGGAGCTGGTGTCCTTCGAGGCGCGGCTGCGTCGCGACGAGGCGTGGCTCTCGGGCCGCGCCGTGTTGCTGGGCCGTGGCGTCTTCTTCCTCCGGGACTTCGACCAAGGCGCGGTCTTGTTTCACGCGGCAACGGGACGGAATCTGCCGTTTCATTTCGACTTGGGGTTGGTTCTGGAGGGACTGAGCTGGCAGCCCGAGGCGGAGCTGGATGCGTACCTCGCGAGGGCCGCGGCGGCGACGGGGGGCGCGGCCTGGTCCTCGGGGGATGCACGGGTGGCCCAGGACACTCCTTTGGAGCAGCAGGTTCACATCACCCGGGGCGCGGAGGTCCTCGTCGGCCGGTTGGCGCCATCGGATCTGGAGAGCGGCTATCGTCTGGTGCGTGCCTGGCGCGAGGGCCGCCAGGGTTCGAGCGATGAGGACCGGCGCAAGGTGGGCAGCGGCTCATGAGCGAAGGTATCCGCACCCGGGCGGAGTCGTCGGAAGGACCCACACCCGAGGATGTTCGCGTCCAGCTCGAGGGCCGCGCGGAGGTGTTGGAGGCGGCGCTGCGGCGCGACGCCCTTCTGGAGTCGGTGCTGAGCGGCCCGGGGTGGAAGCGGCGGTGGCGCGAGCAGCCCATGCTCGTCCCGGAGTGGCTGGAGCAGGAGTCCACCGTCGAGGAGGCGCTGGAGCGAACGAGTCGGCGCGCGCGGGTGGAAGGCTGGGCCGACACGCTGCCGGTGATGAAGGGGCTGCGGAAGCTGGAGGCTCGCCGGGAGCGACTGCGGACGCTGGTGCGCAAGCGACTGTCCCGGCTGGTGTCCGTGGCCGGTGCCCCCGTGCTGAAGGTGGAGCTGGCGCGGCTGGACGGGTTGGTGCGCAAGCGGACGATGCTGTCGCTCGGACCCGGAGAGGTGCTGCTGTTCCAGTCGGCCCGGTCCTCGCCGATCTCCCTGGGGCAGACGGTCCCGCGCTCCCTGGCCCTGCTGTATTCGCTCGTGTGTGTGCTCCTCCTGCCGCTGCTGGGGAAGGGCTGGGCGATGGTGGCGCTGGTCGCGCTCATCCTTTCTCCGGTGTTCTGGCTGTGGGCCCGGTCGGGTCGCGTCTGGATGACGAGCAAGAGGCTGTTGTGGATGCCGACGCTCGGAGAGGCGGTCTCCGTCCCCCTGTCCACGATTGCTCCCGGAGGTGTCCACCTGGGGAAGGGCCCGGCGTTCGATTTGAAGGTGGACGGTGAGCCACGGTTCCAGATGTCAGGGCTCGCGGACGCGGAGGCGCTCGCGACGCTCCTGGAGCTGCACAGCCAGCCACCCCTGCGAGGGCTGGTGCGCTCCGGGGTGCGGCTCGGGGACGTGGTGGTCTTCTTCGGTTCGCTGGAGGAGGAGGGGAAGGTGGCCCGCCCCGGGTGGGCCGTGTTGCGTCCTGGCGGGGTGAGCTTCCTTCCGGATGAAGCGGGTCGTCAGGTGCTCTCGGTGGTGACGGGGCGGGAGTCCGCGCTGGAGGCGGAGGTGGGCCAGGTGGTGGAGCAGCTCCGCTGGTTGTCCGGCGAGGAGTTCGACGCCTGGCTGACGAAGCTGGTGACGTCCACTGGGGGCGTGAGCTGGTCGGCCCAGGACTCCTTGTTGAAGCGGGACAACACACCCCTGACTCAGGTGTTCCGCGTCAGCCGCGGCTCGCAGGTCCTGAAAGGGGAGGTGGAGTGGTCCGCGCAATCCAACGCCGAGTGGATTCTCCGCACCTGGCCGGACGCCGCCACGCGAGAGCAGAAGCGCGCCCGGAAGTGAGTGCATCCCCTTCCGGGGCGCCCAGGCGCGCGAGGGCTCAGCGCGTGACGGCGTACTGGAGCAGCACGACGCCGGTCTGGTAGACCTTGGTCGACAGCAGCTCCAGATTGACGTGCGAGCCCAGCCGCGAGACGAGGGGGATGCCCGCGCCGAGCAGCACCGGGTTCAGCTTGACGAGGACCTCGTCGACGAGGCCCTCGGTGAGCAGTTGAGCGGCAAGGGTTCGCCTGTCGTCAGCGCGCGGGAATGCGAATCACATCCCCAGGATGAGCCCCACCTGGAGGTCGTCCTCCGCGTCCACGTTCACCTCCGGGTCGCTGTCGTCCACGTCGTAGCCGTGGAGGGACATTCCCGGAGGCAGCGCCGCGCCGAGGCACGGAATCTGTCGAGGCTCCGCGCCCACGCCGTCGCCATCCAGGTCCGGATAGAGAACCACCCAGCGCGAGCGCTCCACGTCCGCGTCGTCGCAGTCGTTGCCCGTGGCCTTCGTGAAGTAGGGCGCGGGCAGGGTGTCCGCCGCGCAGAGTCCACCCTGTTCGGGTGTCGTGGCGCCATCTTCATCGCGGTCCACATGGGCGTAGGCGTGCTGCCGCCAGCGCGTGGCATCGTCATCCGCGCAGTCAGTCCCCAAAGCCGACCCAGGGGCGGGTACCTGGCCGTTGGTGCACAGCGACTCGGGCTCTCCAGCGCCCACGCCGTCTCCATCCTCGTCACTCCAGGACTGGACCAGGGTGTGTCGCGCGGCGCTCGTGTCGTCGCAGTCCCGGCGTTGCTCGAACACCTGGTAGCCCGGAGGCAGCGCCGCGCCCGTGCAGAGTTCTCCCGACTGGGGCACCGTGTAGCCGTCCCCATCCGCGTCGCGATGCGCGTACGTCAGCCGCTGCCAGTCGCTGGGGACCGTGGGAGCGCAGTCCGTGTCCACCGTCGAGTAGCCCGCCGGCACCGTCATTCCCGCGCACACCGTCACCCGCGCGCCCGCGCCCACGGTGTCCCCATCCTCGTCGGGGTGGACGCTCCAACTCACCCGGACGGAGGCGTCGTGGTCGTCACAGTCGAGTCCGTTCGGCCAGAGGGCGTAACCCGTGGGCAGGGCCGCCCCGCTGCACCGCACGCCATTCTCCGGCACGGTGTCCCCATCTCCGTCCGCGTCCCGGTGCGCGTAGCCCCGCCACTGCCAGAGCGTCCTGTCCTCCGGGGCGCAGTCCTCGCCCTGGAGTGAATGGTCCGGGGGAAGCCGGGCACCCAGGCACTGGAACGACAAGGGCCCGGCGCCGAAGCCGTCGCCATCCGTGTCCACGAAGACGCCGCGCTCCTGCCACGTCGACGGGTCCATGTCATCGCAGTCCGCACCTTGAGGTTGGGTGGAGTAACCCGAGGGCAGGGGCTGTCGGTCGCCCAGGCACAGCGTCCCCGAGGACTCCACGGTGTGGCCGTCTCCGTCATTGTCCACGTACGCGTAGGCGCGGAGCACGGAGCGCGTGGCATCAAGAGGCGCGCAGTCCCCCTCCACGAGCGAGAAGCCGGTGGGCGCGGGCCTGCCAGCACAGGCGACGACGCGAGGTCCTTCTCCGACGTCGTCCCCATCCGGGTCGGGCCAGGCCCAGGTGGCCGCCTGGAACCGTCCATCCTGGTCGTCACAGTCCGAGGGCCCCGCCTGCTGGAGGTATCCGGAGAGGGCCGCTCCCGCGCAGACGTCCACGGGGCCCGGGGCGGTGGCCCCGTCGCCATCCAGGTCCGGGTACAGGCCCGTGAGCAGCAACCACCGGCTGGCATCCGCCGGAGCGCAGTCCCCGGTCCGTGGGGCCCAACCCGGAGGCAGGACATTGGGCGCGCACACCGTCTGCGCGGGGCCTTCGCCCCAGCCATCACCGTCCGTGTCCTGGAAGGCCGACACCTCGCGCCAGCGCATCCTGTCCTCCGGGGCGCAGTCCTTGTCGTCCGGGACGTTGTCCCGGTCCCGGTCTGGTTGCTCCGCGCCGCCGCCCAGGCCATCGCCGCAGCCAGCCTGAAGGCCGGCCATGGCCAGCGCGAGCGCCAGCCAGACTCCTCGCATCGTGTCCATGGAGAAGACCGTCTTCCGTCAGGGTGCCGGCGTCGCGGCCCGGCGAGTCAGCTTGCAAGTGACCATCTGCCCCCGGAGCTTGAGCGTCATCTCGAGGAGGTAGGCCCCGGGCTTGTTCATCACCAGCAAGGCCATCCGGTCACAGCGGGAGATGTGCTGGCTGTTGTCGTAGTTGCTGGGCGAGTAGGGGAAGCTGAACTCCAGCGTCCGGGGGGCGCTCTCTCCCTGGAGGACGCCGGTCACCTGGATGGTGTCCGCGTGGACGACCTCGTAGCTGTCCACCGTCTCGAAGACGTAGGGCAGGTCGAACTGGGGCTCCTCGGCCGCCGCCAGCGCGGAGGGCGTCAACGTCAGGGTGGCGAGCAGCAGGGTGGCGGCGCGGAGGACTCGGCTCGGGTGCATCTTCGGGAATCCTGAAGGTGGGTGGGATACGGGGACGCCCCGGCAGTCCGACAGGCGTCGCCTGCGTATACGCAGCGAGCCCATTTTCCTGGGCCGTCCGGGGTGATTTCCGGGCGACCTCCCACGCGCCGGGGCCCTCGCCGCACCTTGTCACGGGGTGGGACCTGCAATACGCCTGGGGCATGTCCAGCGCCTCGCTCCCCGCCGACTTCCTCCGCGCTCTCTCCGAGGGCTTTCCCGCCGACTTCCTCACCCAGGACGCGGAGGAGTTGAAGGAGTACGGGCGCGACTGGACGCGCGTATACGCCCCGGCCCCCAGCGCGGTGGCGCTGCCCCGCACCACGGACGAGGTCGCCCGACTGCTCGCCCTGTGCCACCAGCACGCCGTGGCGGTGGTGCCCTCCGGCGGGCGCACGGGCCTGGCGGGCGGCGCGGTGGCGGCGAAGGGCGAGGTGGTGCTGTCGCTCCAGCGCATGGCGCGCCTGGGCCCGGTGGACCTGCTCGGCAACACGGTCCGCGTGCAGGCGGGCGCGGTGACGGAGGCGGTGCACCGCCACTGCGCCGAGCATGGCCTGACGTGGCCGGTGGACTTCGCCTCCAAGGGCTCCAGCACGGTGGGCGGCAACATCGCCACCAACGCGGGTGGGGTGAAGGTCATCCGCTACGGCCTCACCCGCAACTGGGTGTTGGGCCTCCAGGTGGTGACGGCGGACGGCCGCGTGCTCGAGCTCAACGGCGCGCTGGAGAAGAACAACACCGGCCTGGATTTGCGCCAGCTCTTCATCGGCAGCGAGGGCACGCTGGGCGTCATCACCGAGGCCACCCTCAAGCTGACGCAGTTGCCCGGCAAGCAGGACGTCTTCCTCTTCGCCGTGCCGGACGTGGCCTCCGTGCTGCGGCTGTTCCGGGACGCGCGCCAGCAGACGGCCTTCCTCATCTCCGCCTACGAGTTCTTCACGGACCGGTGCCTTTCGCGCGTGCAGCGCCACCGCAAGCTGCGCTCCCCCTTCGAAGCGCCCAGCGGCTGCTACGTGCTGCTGGAGGCGGAGCCCCGCGACGCGGCGGCGGTGGAGGCGTGGCTGGGCTCGCTCTTCGAGCGGGGGCTGGTGACGGACGGCACGCAGGCGCAGGGCGCGGCCCAGGCCGCGGAGCTGTGGGCGCTGCGCGAGGGCATCAGCGAGAGCCTGTCCGCCACGGGCCTGCCCCACAAGAACGACATCTCCCTGCCCGTCGCGGGCCTGGAGGCGTTCTGCGCGGAGCTGGAGGCCGTCTTCCAGTCGCGCTACCCGGGGTGGGAGATCTGCCTCTTCGGCCACATCGGCGACGGCAACCTGCACGTCAACGTGATGAAGCCGGACGCGCTGGACAAGGCGGAGTTCCTGGCCCACACGAAGCAGGCGGACCCCACCATGTTCGAGCTGGTGCGCAAGCACGCGGGCAGCATCTCCGCGGAGCACGGCATCGGCCTGTTGAAGAAGGACTACCTGGGCTACTCGCGCTCCGAGGAGGAGCTGGCCCTCTTGCGCGCGCTCAAGCGGACCCTGGACCCCCGGGGCGTGCTCAACCCCGGCAAAATCCTGGACGCCTGAGCGCGCCTGCGGGCTCGCGTCACGTCAGGAGACGATGCGCGTCTTGATGTCCGTCGTCAGGCCGGCGATGGCGTCACAGACGGGGCGCGACACGTCCTGGTCCAGGTCCATGACCAGGTAGCCGATGTTCGCGTCCGTGCTGAGGACCTGCGCGTGGATGTTGGCGTTCAAGTCGGAGACGATGCGGTTGATGTCGCGCAGCACGCCGGGGATGTTCCGGTGCACGTTGAGGATGCGGTGGGTGCCGGGGATGAGCGGCGCCTCCACCATGGGGAAGTTCACCGAGCCCGTCGTCGCGCCCGTCCGGAAGAACTTGGAGAGGCTGACGGCCACCTCCCTGCCGATGGACGCCTGTGCCTCCTCCGTGGAGCCGCCGATGTGCGGCGTCAGGATGACGTTGGGCAGGTTCTGCAACTCGGTAACGAATCCATCCGAGTTGCCCTCGGGCTCCTCCGGGTAGACGTCCACCGCGGCGCCGCCCAGGTGCTTGGAGCGCAGCGCCGCCGCGAGCGCGGGGATGTCCACCACCGTGCCCCGGCTGGCGTTGATGAGGCAGGCGCCCTGCTTCATCTTCGCGAGCTGCTCGGCGCCCATCATCATGTGCGTGGACGTCAGCGCCGGGACATGGAGCGTGACGAAGTCGGATTCGGCGAGCAGCTCGTCCAGCGTGCCCACCGCGCGCGAGTTGCCCAGGGGCAGCTTCGTCATGACATCGAAGTAGAGCACCCGCAGGCCCAGGGACTCCGCGAGCACGCCGAGCTGCGAGCCGATGTGGCCATAGCCGATGATGCCCAGCGTCTTGCCGCGCACCTCGTGGCTGCCGGTGGCGACCTTGCGCCACTGGCCCGTGTGCACCTCGCGGCTGCGGTCGAAGAGCTGCCGCGTCAGGGCGATGATTTCGGCGATGACCATCTCCGCCACGCTGCGCGTGTTGCTGAACGGCGCGTTGAAGACGGGGATGCCGTGCGTGTTGGCGGACGTCAGGTCCACCTGGTTGGTGCCGATGCAGAAGGCGCCGATGGCGAGCAGCTCGTCCGCGTGCACCAGCGACTCCGCCGGCACCGTCGTCTTGCTGCGGATGCCCAACAGGTGCACGCCCTTGAGGCGCTCGGCCAGCTCCGCCGGCTTGAGCGCGGAGGACGTGCGCTCCACCACGAAGCCCTCGGCGGCCAGCAGCACCTCGGCCGAGGGGTGGATGTTCTCCAGCAGCAGGGCGCGGAACGGACCCTCGTTGAGAATCGGGCGCGTCGGGGACGGCGGGAACCGGGCAGTGCTCATGTCGCCGTGCGTTAGACCCCGGCCCCCAGGCTGTCAAGCGTGGGGTGAGGGGGCTGGAGGCCCCTGTGTCGAAGGCCGGGAAGGTGGGCGGCCCGCCGTGCGCGACGTGGGGGGTGGGGTGTCCGGAAAAAGAAAGCGGGCGGCCCGGCTTCCCGGACCGCCCGCGAGGGACTGTGTGCGTCAGGACCCCGGAGCTACTGGACGGTCCACGCCACGGTGCCGGTGCAGGAGGTGCTGCCGTAGCAGCCCGCGCGGACCTGGTAGGTGCCGCCCGCGCCCGCGGGCACGGTGTAGTTGGCGTAGGACAGCGCGCCGCAGGAGTCGTCGTTGCTCGTCACCTGCTGGCCCGCGCTGTTGTACAGGCGCAGGTAGGTGTCGCCGGTGCCGGTGGAGCCCGCCACGGTGCAGGTGCCGAAGGAGATGCTCTGGCCGGCGGCCACGGTGATGTCCCGGTTCGTGGTGCCCGTCTGCGCGCTGTTGGTGGCGCTGCCGGTGTACGTGAAGGAGCCGTTCGACGGCGTCGGGCCGGTGCCGCCGCCCTCCAGCGTCCAGGCCACCGTGCCGGAGCAGGCGCCGGAGGAGTAGCAGCCCGCGCGGACCTCGAAAGTCCCCGCAGCCGTCGCGGTGAAGGTCAGCTTCGAGCCCCGGCCGCCGCACTCGTCGTCGTTGCTGGCGACCTCGCCCCCGCTGGGGCCGAACAGGCGCAGGAAGGAGTCACCCGTCACGGAGGCGCCGGTGACGCCGCAGGTGCCCAGGGTGATTTTCTGGCCGGCCGTCAGGGCCACCGTCTTGTTGGTGGTGTTGGTGGTGGCGCTGGCGGTGTTGCTGGCGGAGAAGGTGAAGCTGCTGCCGCCCGTGGGCGGCGGGCCGGAGCCGCACAGCCGCGTGCTGGTGGACGCCTGGCACAGCGCGGTGATGGCGTTGTTCACGTAGGTGATTTCCTCACCGCCGCAGCCCGTCTCCGAGCAGGTGTTCACGACGTAGCAGCTCCCGCTGCGCACGTAGTCCGTGTCGCCGCGCACGAGGATGCCCGCCAGGGTGTGGCCCGCCGTCTCGTACACGCCCGAGCCGGAGTTGCCGGCGAAGGTGTCCGTCGTCGCGACGAAGTAGTCCAGCGTGGTGGCGTTGGGCGTGCGCACCGAGCCGCCGGAGTCAATCTTGAAGGGGATGCCGCTGCCGGAGCCGATGACGGCCACGTTGGCGCCAGAGGCCAGCGCCGTGTTGCCGGCGCGCACGGGCGCGGGCGTGAAGCGCGGCGCCGCGGAGCGGTCCAGCTTGAGGATGGCGAAGTCCAAGTCGCGGCCGCCCGTCGACTCCAGCTTCTGCACGACGATGGACTGGCAGGAGAAGATGTCCGCGGTCGTCACCGTCTTCAGCGCGGTGGCGGACGTGCGGTAGTAGTTGAAGACGAAGCGCGTGTTGCGGCAGTCCGCCGCCGTCTCCACGCAGTGGCCGGCCGTCAGCACCAGGTCATCGTCGATGAGGGTGCCCGAGCACCACGCCGCCGTGGGGTCCGTCCGGAAGCGCTGGTTGGTGCAGAGGTTCTCGTACGTGCCCAGGTTCGGGCCGTTGAAGGTGACGTTGTTGGGGTTGGTGGCGTTGAAGTCCGACGGGGACATCAGCGCCACGGTGGCCTGCTCGGCCCGGGCCCTCAGCGTGGCGTCGGTGTGCTCGAACACGTCCTTGCGGTCATCGTTGCCGTAGACCACGGGCTGCTCGCCGGTCTCCGTCTCAGGAGTCTGCGGAGCCTCCTCGCCAGGCGAGGCCTCGGGGCCCGGCTGACAGGCGGTGAAGGCGAAGGTACACAGCAGCGCGCCAAGGAACTTCCGGGCGGCGCCATTCCGGGTGTTGGACATGTGAAGACGACTCCTGATGGGGGACCGATGCCCGCCGCGGGGACAGGCAGGTCGCCACTATAAAGGAGCCGGCCAGCGGAAGGGCAGCCGCCCTCCGAGGTGATTGCTCAGTCCGCGTCGGGATTGCGCAGCCACTCCAGGGCATCCTGCCGCGTCTCGAAGGTGCGCGTGGGGATGGTCAGCATGGCCCGCTTCGTCATGCGCCAGGCCTGCAGGCCGGAGGGGGCGTCAGTGACGACCCGCGCCGAGCGCTGCATCCCATGCAACTGCGCGTACGCATTGAGCCCCGCCATGGAGGCCACGACGTCCGTGGGCATCACCCTCAACTGGGACTGGTCCACCAGCGCGGACCACTCCCCCGCGAACGCGACAATCGCCTTCTTCACCTCCGTCAGGTACTCGGCCAGGTCGGCGGAGGTGACCTGGGGGGGATAGACGACCTCGAGGATGCGGTCCTGCGCGTGAACGTTGATCTGGAATGGCATGAGTGGTGACGGCTCCGAAGGCCCGGCATCCTAGCCTCAGCCGGTGACACTCCGATACCCGACGCTTCCAATGTCCTGGGGGGAGGTAGGTCCTCCCGCCCTGTCCGGAAGCGCCCGGAATGTCAGACCCCCCGGCTAATGACGTCCCTGCCGCCGACCCGGTATGGCCGCGCTGAAGGCGTGGCCCCGGGTTCCCAGGTGTCGCGTCGTGTTGTCGGGGCCGTCACGGGCGCTCGACGTCGTCGTGACGAGCGCCTGGGAGTGTTCCGAGGAGATTCCGCCATGCAGACCGAGCACCCCACCCCTTCGCAGGCATTCCCTCCGTGGGGCGTGGACCCGCTCGTGGGCGGGGAGCTGCATGGCCGCTTCCAGGTGCTGGAGGCGGTGAGCGAAAGCGCCTCCACGCCGCTGTACCGGGCCCTCCAGCTCCCGCTGGAGCGGGAAGTGGCGCTCCGGGTGCTGACGGCGCCGTCCGAGGACCTGGAGGCACGGCAGCGCTTCTTCCAGGAGGCCCGTGACGCCGCCAGGCTGGGCCACCCCAACACCGTCACCGTGCTCGACGCGGGCAGCACGGACGTGGGTACGCCCTACGTCGCCCTGGAGTGGCTGGAGGGGCGCACGCTGGCCCAGGTGCTCGCCTCGGGGCCGCTGCCGTGGGCGCGCGCGGTGGAGCTGGCCCGTGGCATGGGGCGCTCGCTGCGACAGGCGCACCAGCGGGGCGTGGTGCACGGGGACGTGACGCCGGCCCACGTCACGCTGGTGACGGATGCGTCCGGGCGCGAGTCCTCGCATGTGAAGGTGCGCGGGTTCGGTCGGCTGCGGCCCGTCGCCGCGGAGTCGAAGCGGCTCTCGGTGCCGGAAATCACCGTGAGCGGCTCGTTCCATGGCGCGCACGCGTACATGGCGCCAGAGCGGGCCCGTGGCGTCGCCGACGCGCGCGGGGACATCTATTCGCTGGGCGTCGTCCTCTTCCAGATGCTGGTGGGGCGCGCGCCCTTCGAGTCGGAGGACCCGCTGGAGCTGGTCTTCGCCCACCACAAGGAGCCGGTGCCGGCCTTCCGTGAAGTGCGGCCGGAGCTGTCCATCCCACAGGCCGTGGAGGCGGTGGTGCGCCGCTGCCTGGAGAAGCGGCCCGAAGAGCGCTTCGCGTCCATGGACGCGGTGCTGGAGGCGCTGCGGGACGTCGGAGGGGCAGAGGAGGTGGCGGAGCCGGTGCGCGCCCCTTCGAGCGCGCACCGGACGCGGACGGCTCAGTTCGTCGGGGCGTTCGCGGGCTTCTTCAGGTACTGGTCCAGGAACGCGCGGGTGCGGGAGTAGGCCTCCGCCTCGTTCTTCTTCTTGGTGAAGCCATGGCCCTCGTCGGGGAAGAGGACGTACTCGACGGGGACCTTGCTCTTCTGCACGGCCTGGACGATTTCGTCCGACTCCGCCTTCAGCACGTGCGGGTCATTGGCACCCTGGATGACGAGCAGCGGCTTGCGAATCTTCTCCGCGTGGAACAGCGGGGAGACCTCGCGCAGCATCGCCTCCTGCGTCTCCGGGTTGCCGACCTCCTGGTAGAGCGCCTGACGCCGTGACTCCCAGTGGGCGGGCATGCTCTTGAGCGTGCGCAGCCAGTTGGACACGCCGAAGATGTCCACGCCCACGTTGAAGACGTCCGGCTGGAAGGCCAGCGCGGCCAGCGTCATGTAGCCGCCGTAGCTGCCGCCGATGATGCCCACGCGCGAGCCGTCCACGTAGGGGAGGGTGGCCAGGTACTTCTTCGCCTCGACGCAGTCCTGGAGCGGCTCCTTGCCGTGCTTCTGGTCGTCCGCGGTGAAGAACGTCTTGCCGTAGCCGGAGCTGCCCCGGTTGTTGATGGCCAGCACCACGTAGCCGTGGTTGACCAGGTACTGAATCATCGCGCTGTAGCCCTTGCGGGACTGGCCACCCGGGCCGCCGTGGACCCACACGAGCGCGGGCGCCTGCTGCTTCGCGGTGGCCTGGTGCGGCTTGAAGAGGATGTTCGGAATCTCCAGTCCGTCGAAGGACTTGAAGCGCACCACCTCCGCGTCCACCAGGTCCTTGGCGTCGATCTCCGGGTTGAGGTTGTCCGTCAGGCGGGTGACCTTCTTCGTTGCGAAGTCGAAGACGTACAGGTTGCTGGGGGAGCGGTCCCCGTTGTGGTGGAAGGCCATGCGCTTCTCGCTGCGGCCCAGGGACACGCTGGTGATGTCGCCCTCGGGGAGCTTGGGCAAGTCGAGCTGTTTGCCGGCCTTCACGTCGTGCAACCGGATGGCGGTGCGGCCGTCCGCGTTGATGCCGGTGACGCGCAGCGCGCCGTTTGGGCTTGATCCGCTTCAGTGGACACCAAGGAAGAGGCAGGTACGGTGTCCAACATGACGGAAGTGAAGAAGCCACGACGTCCCCGGCGTAGCTACACGGAGGAGTTCAAGGCCGGGGCGGTGAGGC
>NZ_JABXEM010000010.1:0-77529 GCF_013372595.1 Myxococcus sp. AM011 | reverse complement strand
GGGTGGTAGGGCAGGGTGGCGGGGCCCTCGGTGCCTCTCACATGCTCCAGCGCGTACGCGTGGAAGAAGCGCGCGTCGCCGTAGAAGAAGATGGAGAAGGGCCACGCGCGGTCCGGCGCCGACTGGAGATACAGCCACCGCAGCAGCAGGCTGAGCGTGAACGTCACCGCGATGCCCAGCGCCACCGGGTGCCGCTGCCACAGTGCCCTCGCGCTGACGAAGAACCGGCGCATGCCACCCCCAGGAATCGGCGCAGGCTAACACCATGGGCGCGCGTGGGGCCCAGGCGTTCAGAAAAGCGCCCTTGCCATGCGTTGTGGATGGCGGGAGGCGCGACGCGCTTCCTAGAGTCCAGGCGCCGTGACGTCGACGGCATCCCCTCATCCCGGCTCGGAGGGCCGTGTGTCCCAAGCAGGTGAGAAGTCCATCCTGGCCATCGACCTGGGCACCTCGGCCGTGAAGCTGGCCGTCGTCACCCTGCGAGGCAGGATTCTCGGCGGAGAGGTGGAGCCCCTGGCGCTCGACCTCCTGCCCGATGGAGGCGCGGAGCAGGAGCCCGAGGCCTGGTGGAGCGCCGTCGTCCGGGGCACGCGCCGTCTGCTGGAGTCGGGGAAGGTGGCCGCGCGCGACATCGTCGCCGTCAACTGCGGCGCGCAGTGGTCCGGCACCGTGGCGGTGGACGCGAAGGGCAAGCCCCTGCGTCCGGCGCTCATCTGGATGGACTCGCGGGGCGCGCCCCACGTCCAGCGCGCGGCCGGTGGACTGCTTTCCATCGAGGGCTACGGCGCCGCGCGCCTGCTGACCTGGATTCGCCTGACGGGCGGAGTGCCCAGCCTCTCCGGCAAGGACCCGGTGGGCCACATCCTCTACCTCCAGGCCGAGCACCCCGACGTCTACCGCGACACCTACAAGTTCCTGGAGCCGAAGGACTGGCTCAACCTGCGGCTGAGCGGACGCTTCGCGGCATCGTACGACTCCATCACCCTGCACTGGGTGACCGACAACCGCGCGCTCCACCGCATCGACTACGACGCGCGGCTCTTGAAGATGGCGGGGCTTCATCGAGAAAAGCTGCCGGACCTGGTGCCCGCGGCGAGCGTGCTGGGGCCGCTGAGCGCCCAGGCCGCGAGCGAGCTGGGATTGAGCCAGGACGTGCGCGTGGTGTCGGGGGCGCCGGACATCCTCGCGGCGGCGGTGGGCTCCGGCGCGGTGGAGGACCATGCGGCGCACCTGTGCGTGGGCACGTCCTCCTGGCTGTGCTGCCACGTGCCCTACAAGAAGTCGGACCTGTTCCACCAGATGGCGTCCGTCCCGTCCGCGCTGCCAGGGCGCTACCTGCTGGCCAACGAGCAGGAGTCCGCGGGCATCTGCCTCACCTTCCTCAAGGACAACATCCTGTATGGCCAGGGCGGCAAGCCCGGGGAGGTGGAGGAGGACTCCGCGGAGGTGTACCGGCTGATGGAGCGCGAGGCGGGGAAGGTGCCCGCGGGCAGTGACAAGCTCATCTTCATGCCCTGGCTCAACGGGGAGCGAAGCCCCGTGGACGACAAGTCCCTGCGCGGGGGCTTCTTCAACCAGTCGCTCAAGACGACGCGAGCGCACCTGGTGCGCGCGGTGATGGAGGGCGTGGCCTACAACTCGCGCTGGCTGTTCACCTATGTGGAGCAGTTCGTCGGACGCAGGCTGGACTCGCTGCGCATCATCGGAGGCGGGGCCCGGTCCGCGCTCTGGTGCCAGATTCACGCGGACGTGCTGGGGCGGGTGATTCAGCAGGTGGACGAGCCGGTGCTCGCCAACGCACGCGGGGCCGCGTTCCAGGCGGCGGTGGCGCTGGGCGAGCTGAAGGTGGAGGAGATTCCAGCGCTCGTCCCCATCGCTCGCACCTTCGAGCCCGACCCGGCGAACCGGAAGATGTACGACGAGTTGTTCCGCGAGTTCGTCAATCTCTACAAGAGCAACAAGGCCATCTTCGCGCGCCTCAACCGCGCCCGGAGCGCCTGAAGCCCAGGAGTCCGCATGGCATTGCCAGACCCGAAGTCGCTCAAGCTGCTGAACCATGTCCCTCCCCGGTTGCTGTCGGCGGCGGAGCGCTACCTCAAGGCCGTGCCGGTGGTACGTGACCTGCTGTCGAAGGAGACGGACACGCTGTTGTCCGAGCTGGAGGGGAGCCTCAAGCCCTACCGGGGGAAGATGCCCGCCTTCGAGCGGCTGCCGGTGACGGGCCGCTCGCGCGAGGAGGTGCTGCGCGAGCTGCAGGCGCTGGAGGCGCAGGAGGAGGAGCGCTGGCGGGACGGCAAGGTGTCCGGCGCCGTCTACAACGGGGACCAGGAGCACATCGACTTCCTCAACCGCGTCTACGGGCTGCACTCGCAGAGCAACCCGCTGCACGCGGACCTGTGGCCCAGCGCCACCAAGTTCGAGGCGGAAGTCGTCGCCATGGCGGCGAGCATGCTGGGCGCGGATGCCGCCAACGCGGGGAAGGTGCCCGCCGAGCACGTCTGCGGCTCCATGTCGTCGGGTGGCACCGAGAGCATCATGCTCGCGGTGAAGACGTACCGGGATTGGGCCCGGGAGACGAAGGGAATCTCGAAGCCGGAGATGGTGGCGCCCTCCAGCGCGCACCCGGCCTTCGACAAGGCGGCGCACTACTTCGGCGTGAAGATGGTGCGCGTGCCGGTGGGGCCGGACTTCCGCGCGGACGTGGCGGCGACGCGCAAGGCCATCAATCGCAACACCATCCTCCTCATCGGCTCCGCGCCGGGCTTTCCCCATGGCGTCATCGACCCCATCGCCGACTTGTCGGAGCTGGCGCGCAAGAAGCGCCTGGGCTTCCACACGGACGCGTGCCTGGGCGGCTTCGTGTTGCCCTTCGCGCGCACGCTGGGGCGTCAGGTGCCGCCCTTCGACTTCCGGCTGCCGGGCGTGACGTCCATGTCCGTGGATACGCACAAGTTCGGGTACGCGGCGAAGGGCTCGTCGGTGGTGCTCTACCGGGGCACGGCGCTGCGCTCGCACCAGTACTTCACCGCCACCGAGTGGCCCGGGGGCATCTATTTCTCGCCCACCTTCTCCGGCAGTCGCCCCGGCGCCCTCATCGCCGTCGCGTGGGCGTCATTGGTGAGCATGGGGGAGCAGGGCTACCTGGAGGCCACGCGCCGCATCCTGGACACGGCGGATGTGCTCAAGCAGGGCATCCGCGCCGTTCCCGAGCTGCACGTGCTGGGAGACCCGCTGTTCGTCATCGCCTTCGGCTCCGAGACGCTGGACATCTTCAAGGTGATGGAGCGGATGGGCGAGCGCGGGTGGAGCCTCAATGGCCTGCACAAGCCCGCGGCGGTGCACCTGTGCGTCACGCTGCGGCACGCGCAGCCGGGCGTGGCGGAGCGCTTCCTCACGGACCTGCGCGAGGCGGTGGAGCACGTGAAGGCCCACCCCGGCGAGAAGGGGACGATGGCGCCCGTCTACGGCATGGCGGCCGCCGTCCCCTTCCGGGGCATGGTGAGCGACTTGCTCAAGAAGTACATGGACCTGCTCTACAAGGTCTGAGCGTCAGGCCCTGGCGCCGCGCGGCCTTCAGTGAGGTCGCGCGGCCCACTCCCACGTGGTGCCCTGGTGCAGCGCCGCGTAGATGTCGTCGCGCAGGACGTTGCACTCGTCATGCGTCAGCGTGCGCTCCAGCGCGCGCAGCACCACCCGGAGCAGCACGTTCTTCTGGTCGGCCCGAAGCGCCAGTCGCTTCACGGCACTGGGAGGCAGCGCGGCGTAGGGCGTCTCCGTGACGACTTCCACGCTCTCCACCAGCTCCGCCCGCTCACCGAGCGCGGCGCGCACCCTGTCCCCCAGCTCCTCGGACGTCCGGCCCTCGTCGATGACGAGCGACATGTCCCGGCGCACCGCTGGCATCGACGACACCGGGCGGTAGGGCTCCAAATCCAACAACTGGGTGGCGATTCGCGGGTTCGTGGAGCGCAACAGGCGGATGTCGTCCAGGCCCTTGCGCAACATCAGGATGCGGTCCATCCCCAGGCCCATGGCGAGCCCGGTGACGGGCCCTGCCTCCAGTCCGCTCTCCGAGAGGAGCGCGGGCAGGGCGAGGCCACACTCGCCAATCTCCACCCACTCGTCGCCCTCGCGCACGTCCACCTGGAGCCCGTCCGTCGTGTATGGGTGCACGGCATCGGTGAGGCGTGTTTCTCGCCCGGGCAGCAGTGCGCCCACCACGGTGGCAATCATCTGTCGCAAGTCTTTGGGCGTGAGGGGCGGCCCTCGTCGCACGCGCCAGAGGTCCATCTGGTGCGGCTCGCCGGTGTGCAGCCGGTCGATGCAGTCGCGGCGGTAGACGAGGCCCGGACACGCCAGCAGCACGTCGTCCGGTGGAGCCGCGGCCAGCTCGCGCAGCACCGCCGGAATCATGGCGGAGGTCTGCGAGCGCAACAGCGCCGTGTCGCAGACGTACCGGGTGTAGCGCGCGTCGCGGGCCACGCCGCCCGGCGGGTAGTGGAGCCGGTCGTAGTTGTCGGCGATGGAGACGACGGGACTCCGTCGGTGGAGGAGGACGTCGCAGCCCCACGCGGAGCGCAGGGCGGCCAGCGCGGAGGCCACCAACTGCTGCAGGGCATGGGGGCCGGAAGCGGGGTCGGTCAAATCACGAACGGACAGCGCGCGCCGAAGCTCCTCGGCGCTGAGGATGGAGACGGAAGGGGACGACATGGAAACCTCTCGGAAGCGGTGGAAACGCGGTGGTCTCCGGCACGCCGAGCGAGAAGTCCGCCAGGCGCCGCCGGCCTCGGATGCCCCCCCGGCGGCTCCGGGTGGGCGTCGCGCCTGACGGCGTTTCACCAACGAGAGGTTCGTGCGCTCAGTGCGGCACGGCCTCCCGACACCCAGAGGGGGCCGGGGGGCGGCTAAATCGACGAGCACTGACGACGAGCACCATGCCCCCACGAATAACGCCAGCCGCTTCCGCTGGCAAGGGGGGCTGCCTCACCCGCTCACGCCGTGAGGGCGCGGCCGAACACGTCGAACAGCTCTCGCCAGTGCTGCTCGGACGCGTCCTTGTCATAGGCGCCGGAGCCGTCCACCGCGTAGCCATGGCGCGCGCCGACATGGAGGTGGGACTGGTGCCGGACACCGGCGGCCTTCAGCGCCGTCTCCAGGCGGAGGATGGCGTCGGCCGGCATGGAGCCGTCCTGGTCCGCGTGGCCGAACACCAGCTCTCCGCGAACGTCGCCGACGCGCAGGTGGGCGCTGTCCGGGGAGTCCGTCGCCAGCTTGCCTCCATGGTTGGACACCGCCGCGGCGATGGTGTCCGGGAAGTCCGCGGCCAGGCGCACGGCCATGGAGCCACTCATGCAGTAGCCGGCCACGCCGACCTTGGGGCCCTTCACCTGGGGCAACCGTGAGAGGAAGTCGAGCTCGGCGGCGCCGTCGTCGCGCACCCGCGCCGGTGTCAGCGTCGCGATGAGCGCGAAGATGTGCTTGCGGAAGGCCTCGTCCGCGAACGAGCCCTGCAGTGCCAGGTTTCCGGCGCGGCCCTCGCGATAGAAGACGTTGGGCAGCAGGACGACATAGCCGCCGTCCGCGAGCCGCTGGGCCATGTGTTCGAAGGCGGGCCGGATGCCCATCGCGTCCGTCAGCAGGATGACCGCGGGCCACGGGCCGCGTCCCTCCGGCTGGAACAGCTTCGCGTCCATCGTTCCCTCTCGGGTCGGCAGCTCGATGTCTTCCATGGGCACTCCTCGACAGCGGGGCAGTGTGGCTCGTTATGCGGCGCGGCTGGCTATAACGATCGGGTGGCGATCTCCGCCAGTTCGGCGTCGGTGAGCGTCAACGGATTGGCCTTCATGCTGCTCGCGGCGCGGGCCTTGGTCACCAGCTCGGGGAGCCGCGCGGGCGTGAGTCCGTAGGTGGCGAGGCCGGGAATGCGCAGGTCCGCGCGCAAGGCCTCCACCCACGACAGGGCATCTTCCTCGCGGGCCTCGGCGCGGCCGGTGAGCAGGACGGCCAGCTCCCGGAAGCGGGGCAGGGACGGGTGCTCCGGCGCGCGGGCACGCAGGGCCCTCAGGTTGACGTCGAGCACGGCGGACAGCAGGGCCGCGCACACGGCGCCATGGGGCGCGTCGAACATGCCGCCCACCGGCGCGGCGAAGCCGTGCACCGCGCCGAGCCCGGAGTTCGCCAGACACAGGCCACCGAAGAGACTGGCCAGGGCCAGGTCCTCGCGACCTCCCGCGTCCGGCCCCTCCAGGACGGCCCGACGCAGCGAGCGCGCGGAGCGGCGCAGGCCCTCTCGCGCCAGGGCGTCGGTGAGGGGATTGGCGCGCGCGGAGAGGAAGGGCTCGATGAGCTGCGACAGCGCATCCATGCCGCTCGCGGCGAGCACGGAGGCGGGCGCGCCGATGAGCAGGTCCGGGTCCACGAGCGCCACGGCCGGCAGCAGCTTCGGCCCGCGCAGGCTGGCCTTCACCTGGGCCTCCTTCGAGCCCAGCACCGCGTTGCGCGTCACCTCCGAGCCGGTGCCCGCGGTGGTGGGAATGGCCACGAAGGGCAGTGACGCGCGGGTGAGCGGCTGGCCGCGGCCGATGACCTCCAGGTAGTCGAGCGGGTCTCCTCCCTGCGTCGCCAGCGCCGCGAGCGCCTTGCCCGCGTCGAGCGCGCTCCCGCCGCCCATCGCCACCACCACGTCGCAGCGCGCCTGGGCGAGCAGGCCCAGGCCCTGGCGCACCAGGTCCACCGTGGGCTCTCCCTCCACGCGGAACCCCGTCACGGCGAGGCCGAGCGCCTCCAGTGACTCGCGCAGGGCACTGGCGCGCGCGGGCGTCTTCCCGGTGACGAGCAGCACGCGCTGACCGCCGAGCGCGCGCACCAGCTCCGGGGCTTCGGCGAGGCGGCCCGGGCCGAAGACGATGCGCGTCGCGGTGGCGAACTCGAAGGCGGCGGGACTCACGTCACCACCCGGCGTCTTCGGGGAACAGGTTGACGTACTTCCGGCTGGTGCGCGGCTCCGCCATCATCGGCGCCACGGTGTCGCGCCAGGTGAGGTAGTGGGCCGTCTCCTTGTGCTCCGCGGGCGCCTGGGCCGTCCGGTAGACCTCCACGAGCACGAAGCGCGTCGGGTCCTCGGAGTCCTGGAGGAAGTCGAAGCGGGCGATGCCGGGCTCCTTCGCGCTCGCCCGCGCGTTGACCACGGTGGCTTCGCGAAAGGCGTCCACGTGCTCCGGCTTGACGTGGATGTGGACCTGGACGACCCGCAGGCTGTTGGGCATGTCCGGAAACTACTCCGGGCCGAGGCCGCGTGGGGACGCGACCTCGGCCCGGTGGAGGGCACGGTGTGGGGTGCCATACAACCGTGACGTGCTACGGGGCCTTGATGACCGCCGTGGGGCTCAGCACGTCCTCGAGCTTCCGGGCCATCACCCAGCCGTCGTGGTAGACGATGCCCGTCTGCGTAATCGTGTCGTTCCGGTACAGGCCAATCTTCAGGTAGTTGACCTGGCCGGAGTACTGGGTGGCGATGTAGCGCTTGGGCATCACCAGCTTGCCGTCGAGGTACAGCTCCACGAAGCCCACCTTCGAGTTCGCGGACCAGCGCACGTGGAAGATGAAGTCCATCCACTTGCCGCGCGTCAGCGGGGCGCGCCAGACGATGGTGCCCGGGTTGCCGCCGATGTTGAGGCGGACCTCGTTGCCGTAGACGTAGAACTCCACCGGCGGCGAGCCGCCCACGGTGTCGCTCTCCTGGTGCCACTGGGTGAAGAGCTGCCACGTGTTCACGTTGGGGAACGTGGAGTCGAACATCGTGCTCCAGCGGTAGTAGTACTCGGAGCCCGACGGCTCGCGCGTCATCCGCACCAGCTCGTTGCGGTTGCCGCTGGAGTTGATGGGGTCATCGCCCCGCTTCACGGTGGCCTTGAGCGCGTAGCTGCCCTGGCGCTTCGGCGAGGACACCATCGCCAGCCGGTCCGCGCTCACCATCTGCGCGCGCGTCCACTGGCTGATGTTGTTCGTCTCGAAGTCGCCCACCCACACCACGCTGTTGCCCGTGGGGGGAGGCGTCGTCGGAGGAGGCGTCGTCACCGTGGAGGAGCAGGCGCGCGCCTCGGCGATGGAGGCCCAGTCGTTGACGCTGTTGCCCTGGAAGGTGATGCGCACGCGGCGCGCGGAGGTCGCCGCGAAGGTGTACGTCTCCGCGGAGGACGACTTCCTGCTCGTGCCGCTGTAGATCTGCGTGTACGTGTAGCCATCCGGCGAGACGGACACCGTGAAGGTGTTCGCCCGCGTGGTGCCTTCGTGCCATGCGATGGTGACGCCCGAGATGGACTTGGTGGCGCCCAGGTCGTAGTCAATCCAGCCGCCCTTGCCGAGATAGCTCCAGCGAGTGGCGAGGCTGTCGTCCATCGTGTTGGCCGGCACGTTGCCGTCATGACCCTTGGCGATGACGGACGCGGCAGTGAGCTGGGTGCAGCCCGAGGCCGTCAGCGCGGCGGAGGAGACTGATGTGGCGAAGGCCGTGGCCTCGTCGAGCCCTGCGGGGGCCTCGCCCAGCTCCGTGACGTCGTCCTGGGGGCCACAAGCCATGACACCCAGGCCGAGCAATGCACCAGCCAGCAGAAGAGACTTCTTCATGTAGGGACCTCTGGGGATTCAAAAACAGACAGACGGGGAGTGTGTCCGGCGGCCGTCTCCCGACGGGCCGGTATCTGGTTTCAGCTAGGGGGCTTCTCCAAGGTCACGGCGGGGGTTCGCCGCGTTGCGACGGAGACAACCATCGACCAAATTTATTTCGTATTCAACAGTTCTCGACATGCCTGCCTGCCCTCCAGGAAACGGGGCAGGACATACTCATGGTGGGGGTTCAGGCGGTGGGATTGGAAACGTCTGTCATTGGTGGCGGATTGAGGCGGATGGTGAGGGCTTGAGCGCACCGTGAGCGGGACCGAGGAGGCATGCGGTGGCCTGGAGGGCAGGGCCACAGGCGAATTCAATACACACACACCACCCCTGGGCCCGAGAGGCTCGGCCGCGCGGGAGCGTTAGAGGTTCGGGCTCTGGAGGTGCTCATGACCTTGTCTTCGGGCGTGTGCCTGGCCTGTGGGACGCGCCTCTCCCCTGGCTTGTCCACGTGCCCGCGCACGCCCCTCCGGAGGCCCCTGGCTGAAGGGGTGCGTCGGTGGGAGGTGGGGTCGTGTCAGCCGCCGCTCGTCGGGCGGACGGCGCTGCTGGAGCGGCTGAAGTGGTGCGCGGAGGAGGCGCGGCGAGGGCTGGGGCGCGCCGTGTGGCTGGTGGGCCCGGAGGGGATGGGCAAGTCGCGGCTGAAGGACGCGCTGGTGGAGTCGCTGGCCGCCAATCGCTTCGAAATCTGGGAGGGCAGTGGCCTGGCGCTGCCCGGGACTCCGGCGGGGCCGCTGCTGGAGTTGCTGGAGGCCACCCGGGGGCTGCGGCCCGTGGCGGGCGTGGGGCGGATGTCGAGCGCGGAGGCGGAGCGCGTCGCCCACTTCCTGGAGGGGCGGGAGTGGCAGGGCATCCCCGCGAGCCTCTCCGCCGAGAGCCTGGCGCTGTTCGACGCGCTCTGCCACGCGCTGCTGCCGCACCGGGGGCCGCGCATCCTCATCCTGGAGGACTGGCGGGACGCGGACCCGCTCAGCCGGGCATTCGTCGAGGTCCTCGTCTCGAGGTTGGCGCACACGCCGGTGCTCGTGCTCGTCCTGGAGCGCACGGAGGGGCCGGCGCTCGCGCCGTCGACGGCGGAGGTGCTGGAGGTGGGGCTGCTCAATCCAGAGGATGCCGCCGCGCTGGTCGCCACGCGCCTGCGTCCGGACTGGCCCAGGGAGGCGTTGCTGCGAGCGGGCGCGGGCCACCCGCTGCACCTGCTGCATGCGATGGCGTTCCACGAAGAGCATCCGGATGCGCCCCTGCCCGAGTCTGGGCCAGCGGTCCTGGCCGCGCGCTTCGAGGCCCTGTCGCCCACGCGGCGAGAGGCGCTGCACGTGAGCGCGGTGCTGGGGCCCTGCTTCCCCCGGCCGGTGCTGGGGGCGCTCGTCGGCGGGCTCTCGTCGCTCGCCGGGCTGGAGGCGGGTGGCTGGCTGAAGGCCGTCTCGGGCGGGCGGTATGCGGTGGGGGCTCGTGTTCCGGTGCCGCGTGAGGGTGTGTCCTCGGACGCGGAGGGGCTGGGGCTGCATCGGCGGGCGGCGGAGGCGTACGAGGCGCTGCCCGAGGAAGCCCGGCGTCGCGCGTGCGCGGAGCTGGTGCGTCACTGGCGCGCGGCGAAGGTGCCGCAGCGGGCGTTGCCGCACCTGCTGGAGGTCGCCGGGTGGAACCTGGCGGCGCTGGAGCCCGCGGCGGCGCTCGCGGTGTATCGCGTCGCGCTGGAGGTGGCCGGCTCGTTGTCCCTGGAGGCCGCGCGAAAGTGGTCCCGCGTGCTGTGGGAGCGCATGGGCGACGCGCATCGCCTGGCGGGGGAGCGAGCGGAGGCCGAGTCCGCCTGGCGAATCGCGCTGTCGCTCGAGGACGCGCGCGCGGTGGTGGCGACGCCCGAGCGGCTCCAGTGTCTGCGCAAGCTGGCCGCGGTGGTGCTGTCGCTGGAGCGCTACGAGGAGGTGGTGGCGCTGAGTCAGTCGGCGGGCGATTTCGAGGCGTCGCGGGAGGCGCTGCTCTGCTGGGCTTCGCTGGATGCGCTGTGCGTGCTCGCGCTGTGCTGGCTGGGGCGCTTCGAGGAGGCGGAGGCGCGGCTGGTGGTGGCGCGGGGGCGGCTGCTCCAGGCGCCGTACCAGGAGGGGCCGGGCCGGGCGAGCGTGGAGGCCGCGCTGCACCGGGCCACGGGGACGTTGCTGATGGGGCAGGGGCGGCCGGGACAGGCGACGGTGGAGTACGCGGCGGTGCTGCGCTGGACGGAGCGCGCGGGGGACACGTGGGAGCACTCCACGGCCCTGTTCAACCTGGGGGATGCCTACGCGCGCGCGGGAGACAGGGAGCGGGCGGTGCACTACTTCCAGCTCGCGTTGGACTTGAAGGCGCGCATGGGGGACCGGGGCGGCATGGCGTACACGCACCACGGGCTCGCGCTGCTGCACAGCCAGGCGGATGCGCCCGAGCTGGCGAAGGAGGACGCGGTGCGGGGCCTCCAACTCGCGGGGATGCTCGGGGACCGGAAGCTGAAGTCACTGCTGCGCTGTGCCCTGGGGCGAGCCCACCTGCGACTGGGCGAGCGAGAGGAGGCGGCGAGGCAGCTCCAACTCGCCGCCCAGGACGCCGCCGCCGCCAATGCGCGTCCGGAGCTGCTCCAGGCCCAGGCCGCGCTGCGTGCCCTGGAGGCCCGGCGCTGAGGACGCGCGTCGGGTGGAAACGCGGGAGTTGACGGAACGGTCCTCGTGCGTCGAGTGTCCAGCGCGAGTGACTTCCTCCGCGCCGCGCTCCAGGTTGCCGCTGCTGTGCCTCGCCTGGGTGCTGTCCGCCCAGGTCGCCACCGCCTCCACGCCGGATGTCTTCGAGGCCTGGCTGCGTCCCGAGCACTCGGTGGCGGAGGGCTTCGCGCCGTGGCCGGATTTCGCGCGGGCCAGGCCGGGAAGTGACGTGCGCGCGCTGGCCCGGGGCCGCGTGGTGACGGTGGGCGCGAGAGGTGACAGCGTCACGCTGGAGCACCTGTACCACGAGAACCACGAGCTGCTGCGCGCCCGCTCCGAGTACTCCGGGCTGAGCGGTGTGGTGCTGCGTCCCGGTGCGCTCGTCACCAAGGGCCAGGTGCTCGGTCAGGTGGGGACGTCCGAGCGACTCGGAGTCGTGCTGCACACCGACCGCGCGCTGTCCGTCGCGGAGTCCCGTCGTTTCACCGCCGAGCGTGCCCGCCTGCCCCAGCCCGCGAGCGAGCCGGTGCTGGTGCTCATCTCCCACGCGCTCAACCAGCTCCGCCTCTACGAGCGGGGCGTGGAGCGGGCGCGGGTGGAGGTGGGCTTCGGCCAGGAGGCGGGGCCCAAGGAGCAGCGGGGCGACAACCGCACGCCCGTCGGCATGTACTTCATCGTGCAGACGGTGCGCGGGGAGATTCCCGGGCCCTACGCCGCGTACTACGGCGGCCACTGGCTGCGGGTGAACTACCCCAACCCCTGGGACGCGAGCCGGGGGGTGAAGCAGGGCTGGCTCACACAGAAGACGCGCGAGCGCATCGCCCGTTCCTGGGAGGCCCGCGAGGCGACGGATGCCACCACGCGGCTGGGCAGCGGCATCGGCTTTCACGGGTGGGCGGGCGAATGGTCCCTGGAGGCGAGCGGCGGCCGGCTGTCCTGGGGCTGTGTCGTGTTCCACCCCCGCGATATCACGGCGCTGTATGACCGGATGCCGCTCGGCACCATGGTTGTCCTCTTCTAGTAGGGCCCGAGGCATGGAATCCTTCGCGGGTGATTGAGCTAGAGACTCCCGAGGCCTTCGAGCAGCACCTTCGCGACGGGCGCACCCTGGTCAACGTCGTCATCCAGGGGTTGGACCTGCGGGGCTACACGCGTGAGCTGAGCGCGGCGCCGCTCGCCGGAACGGTGTTCCTGGGCTGTGAGCTGGAGAAGGACGCGCTCCAGGCCGCGCTCGCGCATGGGGCCCTCGTCTTCCCGCCGATCTCCGGGGTGCCGTATCAACCGTACCGGGGCGGCCTGTACTCGCCGGAGGAGCTGTACGCGGGCTTCGACCGGACGCGGCCGGAGACGTACGCGGACACGCTGGACGCGCGCATCTACCGGCACTGGGAATCGCACGGACGGGGTACGCCGCCCACGCTGCTGGAGACGCTCGCGCAGCGGCTGCATGACCATGCCGTCACGGATGCGATGGAGGACCTGCTCGCCGCGTCGGGGCCGCCCCGGAAGGTGGTGGCCATCATGGGGGGACACTCCATGAAGCGTGGCAAGTCCGACTACCGCGAGGTGGCGACGCTGGCGAGGGAGCTGACGCGCGCGGGCTTCTTCCTCGTCAGCGGCGGAGGCCCGGGCGCGATGGAGGCCACTCACCTGGGCGCCTGGTTCGCCGTGCGTCCGGAGGCGGAGCTGGACGCGGCGCTCGCCATCCTCGCCCAGGCGCCCAGCTACACGGACCGCGAGTGGCTCGCGCGGGCCTTCGACGTGCGCGCGGCCTTCCCGCTGGAGCCCAAGGATGTCTTCGCGTGCTCCAGCCTGGGCATCCCCACCTGGCACTACGGCCACGAGCCGCCCAACCCCTTCGCCACGCACATCGCCAAGTACTTCGCCAACAGCGTGCGCGAGGACGGGCTCTTGACCATCGCCCGGGGCGGAATCGTCTACGCGCCCGGCAGCGCCGGCACCATCCAGGAGATCTTCCAGGACGCCTGCCAGAACCACTACAACAGCGTCGGCGTCATCAGCCCGATGATCTTCCTGGGCCGTGAGTTCTGGACGCAAACGCGCCCCGTCTATCCGCTGCTGGCGCAGCTCGCGCAGGGACAGGACTACGCTCGGCACCTGTTGCTCACGGATTCGCGGGAAGAGGTCCTTCGCGCGCTGATGGAGTACGACTCCGCGCTCGTCGCGGGTTGAGCCGCGGTCTTCGAGTGCATCGCGAGGAGGAGTCTCATGGAACCGTACAAGCGGTATCGCCACCTGTACGAAGACCAGAAGTGGATGAGCAAGCCGCGCGCGTTCGGCAAGTACGGGCCCGCGCGGCCGAAGGCCATCTTCTTCGACGTCGACAACACCCTGGTCGACCGCGAGTCCGCCGTCGTGCGCTACTTCGAGGACCTCATGACCCGGTTCTCCGACGTGTTTCCCGAGCATCGTCGAGCCGAGGACCTGGCCACCCTCCAGAAGTTCGACGAGCGGGGAGAGCGTGACAGGGAGGCCTTCTGCGCCGACGTGACGACCACGTTCTTGAAGGAGCTGAAGGCGAAGGAGTTCTGGTTGGACTTCCAGTCGAAGGTGTCGAGCTTCGTGGTCGGCGACCCGAAGCTGGCGGCGTGGCTCGACACGCTGGCGCGGCGCCAGCCCGTCCAGGTGGTCTCCAACGGCTTCTCGGGAACGCAGCGCTGGAAGCTGCTCACCGCGGGCCTCTACCACTCC
The DNA here is from genome assembly GCF_013372595.1 of Myxococcus sp. AM011. Taxonomy (NCBI): domain Bacteria; kingdom Pseudomonadati; phylum Myxococcota; class Myxococcia; order Myxococcales; family Myxococcaceae; genus Myxococcus; species Myxococcus sp. AM011. The sequence goes on along the minus strand of NZ_JABXEM010000010.1, from coordinate 63,478 downwards.
GTGCCAGATGGCTTCTATTCGAGCGAGGTGGGCGCGGAGAAGCCGGACCCGGCCATCTTCAAGGCCGCGCTGAAGCACGTGAATCGTGAACCCTTCGAGGTCCTCCACATCGGCGATGACCCGGTGCGGGACATCGTCGGCGCGACGCAGATGGGCTTCGCCACGTGCTGGGTCTCACATGGGCGGGAGTGGCCCGTGGCGCTGCCGCCTCCGACCTTCACGGTGGAGCGCATCACCTCGCGACACGAGTCCGTCGCGGAAGTGATTACAAAATGGACATGAACACGGTGGTCGGCTCGCACGACCTGCTCTTCCTCACCCTGGACACCTTGCGCCACGACGTGGCGACCGAGCTGGCCATGGCGGGGCGCATCCCGAATCTGTCCGCGCTGATGCCGGGAGGTCAGTGGGAGGAGCGCCACTCGCCCGCGAGCTTCACCTACGCCGCGCACCACGCCTTCTTCGCCGGCTTCCTTCCCACCCCCGCGCGTCCGGGCCGGCACGCGAGGCTGTTCTCCATGCGCTTCGAGGGCAGCGAGACGACGGGGCAGGGAACCTGCGTGCTGGATGCGCCGGACCTCGTCACGGGCCTGTCGGCGCGCGGCTACCACACCGTGTGCATTGGCGGCGTGGGCTTCTTCAACAAGCTCAACCCCTTGGGCAGCGTGCTGCCAGGCCTCTTCGCGGAGAGCCACTGGAGCCCCGAGCTGGGGGTGCGCGAGCCTCGTTCCACCGAGCATCAGGTGGCGCTGGCCGTCCAGCGACTCTCGGCCGTGCCTCGGGAGCAGCGCGTGTTCCTCTTCATCAACGTCTCAGCGCTGCACCAGCCCAACCGCCACTATCTGCCGGGGGCCGCCGAGGATTCCGTAGCGTCCCACGCGGCAGCCCTGGAATACGTGGACAGTCAGCTCCCACCCCTTTTCGCCGCGTTGCGGCGCCGGGGACCGGCTTTCTGCATGGTCTGCTCGGACCACGGCACGGCGTACGGCGAGGACGGTTATAACGGTCATCGCGTGGGCCACCCCGTCGTCTGGACGGTGCCCTACGCCGAGTTCACCCTGTCGTGAGAGTCCTCACCATGACGCGCCTGGAGCAGATGCTGGGGGAGACGCCGTATGTGGCGTACCTCTATGGCTACCCGCACAAGACGGCCTACCGGCCCTTCACGCCGGCGCTCTCGTTGGAGTCGGTGTGGGCGGAGGAGCGGCGAGATGCCCTGTTCCTCTACTTCCACGTCCCCTTCTGCGAGATGCGCTGTGGCTTCTGCAATCTCTTCACGGCGGCGGGGCCGAAGCAGGACGTGGTGGAGGGGTATCTGGGGGCGCTGGAGCGCGAGGCGCACCGGGTGAAGGCGGCGCTGGGCACGGCGAGCTTCGCGCGGCTCGCGGTGGGAGGAGGCACGCCGACGCTGCTCGACGTGGCGGGGCTGCACCGCGTGTTCGACCTGGCGGAGAAGGTGCTGGGCGCGGACCCTCATCACATCCCCGTCTCGGTGGAGGTGTCTCCGGAGACGGTGGACGCGGAGAAGCTGCGGGCGCTGCGCTCGCGCGGCACGGACCGGGTGAGCATCGGCGTGCAGAGCTTCATCGAGGCGGAGGTGGCCGCGGTGAAGCGGCCCCAGCAGACGGCGCAGGTGGAGGCGGCGCTGGACCTCATCCGCTCGACGGGGTTCCCAACGCTGAACCTGGACCTCATCTACGGCATGGAAGGGCAGACGGTGGAGACGTTCCTGTACTCCATCCAGCAGGCGCTGCGCTTCACGCCGGAGGAGGTGTATCTCTATCCGCTCTACGTGCGCCCGCTCACCTTCCTGGGGAAGAAGGCGCGCGCGTGGGATGACCTGCGAATCGCGCTGTATCGCGCGGGCCGCGAGTTCCTCCTGGCGCAAGGCTACACGCAGGTGTCCATGCGGATGTTCCGCGCGCGCCACGCGCCGGACGCGGGAGGCCCGGTGTACCGTTGCCAGGAGGACGGCATGGTGGGGCTGGGGTGCGGGGCGCGCTCGTATACGGGACAGGTGCACTACTCGTCCGAGTACGCCGTCGGTTCGCGCGAGGTGCGCTCCATCATCGCGTCGTACAGCGCGCGCACGTCGGAGTCCTTTGGCGAGGTGGGGTACGGCTTCCGGTTGGACGGTGAGGAGCGGCGGCGTCGGTACATGCTGCTGTCGCTCCTGGCGGAGGGCGTGGACTTCGCGACGTACCGCGAGCAGTTCTGCACCGACGTGCTGGAGGACTTCCCGGAGCTGCTGGAGCTTGAGGTTCACGGGCTGGCGCGGCGGGACGAGACGGCGCTGCGGCTCACGGCCGCGGGCGTGGAACTCTCGGACCTGATTGGCCCCTGGTTGCACTCGACGGGGGTGCGTGAGTTGTCACAGGAGTACGCCTGGCGATGAAGCTCACCGTGCTCTATCGAGGTCCGCTGTCGAGCTGCAACTACGGCTGCGAGTACTGTCCCTTCGGCAAGTGGAAGCACACGGACGAGGAGCTGGAGAAGGACCGCGCGGACCTGGAGAGGTTCCTGGCGTGGGTGGAGTCGCGCACGGGGGACACGGTGTCCGTGTTCTTCACGCCGTGGGGTGAGGCGCTCATCTGGCCCTGGTATCAGCAGGCGCTGGCGCGGCTGACGCATCTGCCGCACGTGGAGCGGGTGGCGGCGCAGACGAACCTGTCGTGCAAGCTGGACTGGGTGAAGGACTGCCGCGCGGAGAAGCTGGGCATCTGGGCGACGTATCATCCGGAGTGGATGAAGCGCCGTCGCTTCGTGGCGCAGTGCGAGACGCTGACGGCCCTGGGAGTGCGGCACAGCGCGGGCGTGGTGGGGTTTGTGCGCTTCGCCGAGGAGGCGGAGGCCTTGCGCCGCGAGCTGTCCGACGACACGTACCTGTGGATCAACGCGGTGAAGGACGGGCAGGAGGAGCCGTACACGGCCGAGGACGTGGCGCGCTTCACAGCGGTGGACCCGCTGTTCCCGGTGAACAACGTGCGGCATCCGAGCCTGGGGCGGGCGTGCAGGGGAGGCGAGTCGGTCATCTCCGTGGATGGAGAGGGAACGGCGCGCCGGTGTCACTTCATCGATGAGCCGATTGGGAACATCTACGCACCGGACTTCGACCAGGCGCTGCGTCCCCGGCCGTGCGCGAAGGCGATGTGCGGGTGTCACATCGGCTACGTGCACATGGACTATCTGGAGCTGGACCGGGTCTTCGGCTCGGGGATTCTCGAGCGTGTGCCGGTGAAGCCGCTGTGGCGGAGGCAGGACGTGCCGCTGCGCGAGTAGCGGAAGCTCCTCTCGTGAGTCACGACAGCAGCGTCAACTCGTGGCGAAGGTGCTCCAGCCATTCGATGAGCTGCGCGTCCGGCAGGTGATGTGAGCGGCTCTTCCAGAGGGCTCGCTCCAGCCCGCGAGGTGGACGCAGGCGGGCTTGCAGGGCCTTGAGCACGCAAGGCTCGGAGTAGGCGCGTAGGAACGCCATGGCGAAGGAGCGTGCCTGTTCCCGCGTCGAGCACCCCCTCAGGTCGAGCAGGAAGACGAACAGGTCATCCGCGTGTCGCTCGTCGGAGTTGAGGTGGGCGTCGTGCTCGGTCTCGAAGTCGATGAGCCAGGCTCGCTGCCCCGCTTCGTCATAGAGGACGTTCTTCAGGTGGGCATCGCCGTGAGACCACGGACGTGAAGCGTGGGGCGATGTCAGGCCATGCGCTCGATGCAGCTCCCGCGCGGCGGCTTCCACCATCGGCGTCGTCAGTCGTCCTTGCGCGAGCAGGAGGTCGAGGCGCTCACCCGGAAGCGCCTCGAGGGCGACGGCGCGGGCGCCCCGTGTTTCCGCGGTGTGGCCCGGGTGGAGGAGAGCGAAGGTGGACAGCTCCCAGTCGCGCCAGCTCTTCGTGGAGGGAAACATCCGGATGTGGCTGCGAGACAGGCGCAGGAAGACGTTACCGGCGGCAATCACCGCGCCCATGCCGAGCCGGCGCTGCTTGTGCCAGAGCGAGACGTCCTGACGGACCTCCAGCGCCACGGTGTTGACGCGCACGGCGTCCACCGCGAGGGCGAGTCCTCGACTCCACAGCTCCGCGAGACTCACGCTCGCAGGTCCTCGTACCAGTGGACCACCGCGAGACATCCCAGGCACCAGCAGCGGACCCAGCCGCGACCGACGAGTCCACCGAGGAGCATCACTCCGGCCAGCATGAGTACGGTGCCGACGGCGTGCGAGGTGCCACCGGCTCGGCGCAGCAACGCGCGCCCGCTGCGCCAGGGGTGCTCGACGCCATCCATCAGCAGGGGAAACAGGAAGAGGCCCTGGACCTCGGCGGCATAGAACGCGAGCACCGCCAGCCCCAGACCGATGGCGTGCGGCAGGCCGAGGCCCACGGCGAGTCCCCAGCCACAGAGGGCAGCGAGGAGCGCGCAGCCATACTTGAGTGCGCCCCAGCGGCCCGCATGTGGCAGTGCGGTGGGGACGGGACGCCCCCGGACCTGGGCGAGCGCGTGGGCCATCCACGTCGCGCTGCTGGCGAAGCCCCCGCGCCATGCGCTCCGCGCTTCATGGGCGAGTGTCGAGCCCGGCGCGTCGTAGAGGTGGGCGGCGCGAGTCAGCAGTTCGATGCCCCGGCTCCACGGGGAGCGCGGATACTCAGCCATGAAGGTGCTCACGAACGAAGCAGAAGTGCGCCCAGGCGAGGAACGCCGTCGCATGGCCGAGGAGCAGGGTGCGATGCAGCAAGGACTCCCAGCGGTCGCACCGCCGACGGTGAAAGACAAATTCGTCGTAGCAGATGAGGACCACTGTCCCCATGAGGAGGACGAGCACGGGGAGCAGGAACACGAGAGGGCGGTGTGCCACCGAGGCGGCGCACATCAGCAGGAAGAGCGGGAAGCCGCCGCCAGCGAGGGCGAGGAACTCCGCGCGGTGTTCATTGGGGCCGACCCGGAGTTGTGCCACGCGGTGGTAGCGCCAGTCCGCCACGCCAGCGACCGTCGCGGTCGTTCCGGCGAGCGCAATCACCCAGAGCTCCCACGGGTAGCGGAGGGGCTCGGCGAGCCATGAGAAGCGCGGTTGGCTCGACACCACGAGCAGGGCCACTGCGAAGAGCGCGCCTGGGGCGAGAGAGGCCAGGAGATTCGCGGAGTCGCGCAGCCGCGCCAGGGGCACGCGAGTCGGGGGGACGGTGAGCTGGGAGGCTGCATTGTCCATGGAGGACCGCCGGGAGCACGGCGACGCCCCAAGAGCGTCGATGCGCGCGATTCTCGGGGCAAAGCCCCAGGAGAATCCAGGTTCAGCCCGAGGTTCGGGGGCGACCTGCGCTGACCTGCTCTGGATCCGGCCCCCAGGTTTGCCCGCTGAGCCATTCCCGGCGCTCCGTCATGGGCCAGCGCGGTGCAGGCTCTCACCCCCACTCAACCTGTTCGAAGAGGGCGTGCAGTCTGGCCACGCGCGTTGTCCTCGGCGTTCAGGGAGAGCGAGCCCGTGAAGTCGAAGCTCGCCCACCCTGAACGCTCGCGTCAGTGGGTGATGGACTCCGCGGGACGAATCGTGTCCAGCGTCTCGTCACGGAACTCGGAGGCGAACTCCTTGCGCAGGTCGAATATGGCCTTCACGGTCTCACGGTCCTTGATGGGGCCGGGCTTGAACGGCTCGTCGCCATCGACCGGGCCCACGGGGTCGATGGGAAGCACGCCCGCTATCTCGGCAATCCTGTCCAGCAGCTCGGATTTGAGCACGGCGGTCTTGGTGCACGAGGTGCACAGCGCCAGTTCGTTGAGTCGGCGCCAGCGGCGGTCCAGGTCGGCGAAGCGCCACCTGTAGCCGCTGCCAGGGAACTGCGTGTCGCGGACGGAGAGGAAGAAGCCGGGCCCGCCGCCCGTGAGGAACCTGGAGAGCGCGGCGGGAATCCCACCAGTGGGCTTCACGTGGGTGAAGCTGGTCGCCGTGTCCTTGCTGTGGCAGCCCTGGCAGGTGTTGAGCGAGAAATCATGCCGCGCGCAAACCTCCCGAGTGTCCGCGGGGTTGATGCTCACGGCGCGCCAGAAGTCGGGAGGCACCAGCGAGTTGCCACCCCGGAAGTCCTGGCCCAGGTAACGGTAGGGCACGGTGTAGTTCGACGTGCACTGGCCGGGAGCGGGCCCCGAGCCGAAGGGCACGGTGGGCAGCACCACATTGCGCACGTAGTCGTCGACTTCCAGACTGCTGTTCGAGTCATAGACGTCGTCATCGGGGCTCTGGGCCACCGTGTGGGGACGCAGCGGCCCATTCGCCGGGGTGTCGGAGTTGCTCGCCGGCTTCTCCACCGAGAGGGTGAACTCCCGCAGCTCCCACCCGCCATACCGAGGCTGGAGGGAGACCTCGTTGGTGCGCAGTTGGTTGAGCGCGCTCCGGTTGCCCTTCTTGGGCGCTGCGTTCGCCGTGACCACTCGCCTCGTCAGCTTCTCCAACGCGTTGAGATAGTTGTAGTCGAATGACGCGAACGTGCTGAGGTCCAGCCAGTTCCGGGCCCACGCCACCACCGGGCCGCAGCCATTGATGGGCACGCCGTACTCGATGATGACGGTGAACTCCGACTCGGAGCACCAGGTCTCACCGAGGCCCATCTGAACGGCGAAGACGAACCGCAGCTCTCCAGCGTCCACTGGCTCGGCGGTGGTGGTACCGCCATAGCCGGACTTTCCCTTCGTCGTGCGGCCCATGTCCGTCCTGTTGACGATGGCACGCAGCGCAAGGGGCGCCATGTCCAGGTCAAGCGCTCCGCTCAACACGACGCGCATGCGTCCGGTGGCATCCGTCACCAGGGTCGCGGAAGCGCCACTGGCGGTGGCCCAGGGCTGAATGACCCTGGGGAAGATGAAGGTGCGGGCCGCCACCTTGTCGCCGTTGATGACCTGCTCGTTGAGCCAGGTCTCCAGCCAGCGCAGGGTGAACTGCTCCGGCGACATGCTCGAGTTGGCCGCCATCTGTCTCATCAGATGGGCGAACGTCCATGCCCCACCGGGAGTGCCCCACTGCGTGCAGGCGTTCCAGGTGCGGAATGGATCCGCGACGACCTCCTCGGCGGTGATGAGCAGGGACTTCTCCCACGCCGCCCAGGAGGACCTCGGCGTCCGGGCGCACAGCGCGCCGGCCACGGTTGCGCCCTGGCGGAAGACCTCCTGTTCGAACAGCTCTCCCTTGATTCGCTTCGTGGGCGACAGCCCCTCGAACACGACGGTGTCCTCGGTCGTGTCTCCAAAAACGCCCTTGGCGAGAAGCTCCTCGTTTTCGAAGCGCCGCGCGAGCTCATGCTCCTCATCAAACAGCGACAGCGAGGTGAAGAACTCAGGACCCGGCGATTTGGAAATGACCCCCATCTCTTCCAGGACATCCGAACGGAAGAGGACCACGGGGCTCTCCCGCGTTCCCATCACCCGAATCAAGCTGTCCTTGAGGCTTTCATTGGCGGGGGGTGGCAGGCGCGTATGAATCGCCAGGTTCTCCTCCAGGTCGGTGGGCGATTTCGTCCGCTGGATGAAGGTGTTGGTGACCTTCCTTGTCTCTGCCTCGGGCAGATCGTCCAGCCGCTGGAGTTCGGCCTCCGGGTCCTCGGCGGGTTCGCCTGGGTTTGCTTTGTCCTTCCGCGCCGGTTCGGAGCGGTCCTCTGCTGTCGTCTTGTCCGTGCAGCCTGTGAAGAGAGTCAACATCCCAGTCAGACAGAGCACGAAAGACACCGCGCCCGGCCTACGACGGATATCCCTGTCCATTGGCACCCCCGCGCGAGCAGGCGTGACAGGTCGTCACGCAAGTCGCGCCTGAAGTGTATGAGGATTGCCTGTGAAGGAAAGACTGGGTTTGAGGGGACTCGCGGGCTTCCCCTTGGTATCGCGATGTCTGGATGGGACGTCTGTGGCGTGGAGCGCTACAGGAATAGTGTGGTGGCGTGTTTGGACAGAGCGCTTGTAGCGTGGGGTGTTACAGATGCATTGTGTGTGAATGTGGACCGGAGGCTGTCTGGTTTTCCGGAACCGCGCTCATGGACAGGCGCGTGGACAGTTCGCGCAGGGACGGGCCGCTCACCACCTCCATCGTGGACAGCTTCACGCCCAGCTCGCGCTCCACCGCCGTGACGATTTCCAGGGCCATGATGGAGTCCATTCCCAGCTCACGGAGGGGCTGGGTGGGATTGAGTGAGCCTTCCTGGGTGCGCATGACCCTCGCCACGATTCGAGTGAGGGTTTGGGTGACGAGCCCGCGTCGGGTGTCCTCGTCCATGCCCGCGAGGGCGCCAGGCTCGTTGCTGGGGGCCTGCTCCGCGGTCTTCAGCAGTCCGACGAGACGCCGAGCCCCACTCCAAGGCACGAGCGCCGCGCCCAGGCGATTCCAGTCCACGTCCGCGATGGCCAGTTGCACGGGAGGGGCGTCCAGGACGCGCCCGAGTGCCTGGAGCGCGGCACGGGTGGACAGGCCGCGCAGCCCCAGGTGTTCCAGGTGCTGCGCCACGTTCGCGTTGCGCGCGACGAGCCCCGCTTCTCCCAGGGCCCCCCACTGGAGTGCCGTCGCCGGCAGGCCCTGCTGTCGCCGGTACACCGCGAGCTGGTCCAGGAACGCGTTGGCCGCGACGTAGCTGCCTTGCCCCGCGTTGCCGATGAGCGAGGAGATGGAGGAGAAGAGAATCAGGTGGTCGAGCGGCGACGCGCGAGTCAACAGATGCAGGTTCCAGGCTCCTTGGGCCTTCGCGGCCATCACCCTGTCCAGTGAGGCCCGGTCCAGGCGCTCCAGCGGCTTGTCGTCCAGGGCGACAGCGCAATGGAAGGCGCCTCGGAGCGGAGGGAGTTCGGCGCGCAGGCGCGTGAAGACCTGCTCCAGGTCCTCGTACCGGGCCACGTCCGCAGACACCGCGAGGACGGTGACACCGCGAGTGCTCCAGGCCGCGAGAGCCTCACGTGCCTCCTCGGACGATGCGCCTCTCCGACTCACCAGGACCAGATGCCGCGCGCCTTGCTCCACGAGCCAGCGCGCGACTTCCAGTCCAAACCCTCCAAGGCCACCCGTGACGAGATACGTGCCGTCGGCGAAGAGTCGCTCGCGCCGCGCGGGCGGAAGGACGCGCAGCGCCGGGTCCTTCAGGGAGATGCACACCTTGCCGATGTGCTTGCCTCTCGCCATGGTCCTGAAGGCCTCCTCCACCTGACTCGCGGGCCAGGAGCGGGAGGGCAGGGGGTGGAAGCTCCCTTCCTCGAAGCGCCGCAGCACCTCCTGATACAGCTCGCGCACTTCTTCGGGACGACTCTCCAGGAGTCGGTCGAAGTCGACCGCCGCGTACATCAAATTTTCGTTGAACGGACGCAGGCGGAGCAGTTCGTCCTGCTCGAAGCTGGCCTTGCCCAGCTCGATGAATCGTCCGAACGGAGCCAGACAGCCGAGGCTCCGCGTCATGACCTCACCGGGCATGAAGTTCAGCACCACGTCCACGCCACGCACTCCTGTCCAGGCGTGCACGTCATCCGCGAAGCTCACGTCGCGGGAGTTGCTCACGTGGGTGAGGCCGTGCTCGCGCAGGTACTGACGCTTCTCGTCACTTCCGGCCGTGGCGATGATGTCCGCGCCGCACCAGCGGGCGACCTCGATGGCCGCGAGCCCGATGCCTCCCGTGGCTCCATGGATGAGGATTCGCTCGCCCCGGCGCAGCCGCGCCACCCGCACCAGCGCGTGGTACACGGTCATGAAGACGATGAGGTTGGCACCCTCCTCGAAGGTCAGGTGTGCGGGGAGCTTCACCACGTGCCCGGCGGGCAGGACCACGTGGGAGGCCACGAAGCCCGGGGCGACACCGTAGACGCGGTCTCCCACCGCGAAGTCCGTCACTCCCGCGCCCACGGCGCTGATGCGCCCGGCTCCCTCCATGCCGATGGCGTCGCCGATATAGGTGTTCTGCTTCACGCGCGCGGAGAGCAGGCCCAGGGCCTTCATGATGTCCTTGAAGCCCAGGGCGGTGGTCTCGACCTCGATTTCGACTTCACCGACGCCGGGAGCATGGCGCGCGCGTGGCACGAAGCCGAGCGTGTCGAGTCGTCCTTCCTCTCCGAGCACCAACTCGTAGCCCATTCCCTCGGGGACTGGCATCAGTGGTGGGCCCTCCGCGAGGGATTGCGCTGAGGTGAGGGTGCCACGCACGAGGCGCGAGGCATGGAACAGCCCCTCGCGCTCGGCGACCTCCTGCTCCACGCCGAGTCCACGCAGGCGGACCAGCAAAGCCTCGACGCTCGTCGGAGCCGCGTCGAGGTCCACCCACGTGAAGCGGAGGTCAGGGCGCTCCGTCATGACGGTCCGGGCCAGCCCGAGCAGCGGCGCATGTTCCAGCGAAGGCAGGTCTGGCTGTTCCACGGCGAAAGTCGGAGCCGTGTTCCCGAGGACCGTCGCGTCTGACGCACCCGGCAACGGCTTCGCACCTGGCGTGCCCTCGACCGAAGCGGACACCAGCTCGGCACGAGTGGTGATCAGGTAGTAGCGCTCGATTCGACCGGGACGCAGCGCTTGGACTCCCCGCAGGAGCGCCTCCGCGGCATCCGTTCCCCGAAACACGGGTGTCTCGCTCTCGGGAGCCGAGTCGAGCCAGCGCAGGTCGACGAGCCGCACGCGCTCCTGCTCGGGCAGCCCTCCAAGCATCGTGTCCAATGAGATGGCGTCAGTGACGTGGTGCCAGCCACGCGCACCTGCCTCTGGCGCCGAGCCACCCAGCACCACCCAGGTCACCTCTTCCCGCGCAGCTGGCTCCGCGGGCTCGATTCGCTCCCACTGACGCAGGTACACGGAGCGCTCCAGCAGTGCCGCATCGTCCGAGGCAACCCGAGGCAACAAGCGGCACGTGAAGCCGGTGATTTCGGCCAGGACGGTGCCATCTTCGGTCATCAGCGTGATGTCCCCGCGCAGGGTGGATCCGCTCACGGAGAGGAGTCGCCCATGGGCGAACAGCTCCCGCCCCGGGAGGCCGAGTACCTGGATGCGCTCGATGCCCGTGGGCACGATGTCGTGCTTCGCCTCTTCCGTCGCCGCCGCGATGAGGCTGTGGAACGCCGCATCGAGCAACACGGGATGCAGGTGGTAGCCCCGCTCGTCCACGGAGGAGGGGAGAGACAGTCGCGCGAGCACCTCTCCTGATGCACGGTGCAGCGTCGTCACCGCGCGGAAGGCAGGGCCGTAGCTCAATCCCCTGCGCTCAAGCGCGGCATAGAGCGTGTCGGCGTCCGTCAGGTCCGACATTCGCGCCTGAAGCGCCGCCACGTCCACGGTGCGGGTCGCGCGCCCGGTCGAGACCAGCTTGCCTCGGGCGCAGACCACCGGCTGTTGCTCTTCCTCTTGTCGCTGGACGTGGAAGGACGACGTCTCGGACGAGAAGCTCAGCCGTACACGAGGGCTCGAGTCCTCGCGGAGCAACATCGCCGACGTGAGCTCCAGTTCTTCGATGCAGCAGCGCGCATCCCCCGTGAGCGCGTGCCTCGCCGCCAGCGCCAGTTCCACATGTCCCGCGCCAGGAAAGAGGAGGCTGCCAGCCACCCGATGGTCCGCGAGATAGGGCAACGCCGCGAGGTTCAACTCCGCCGTCCACGTGGGGGCGGGGCCCGGCTCGGAGTCCATCAGCAAGGGATGCCCCACGAAGGCGCGCCGTCGACGTGCGGAGCGTGGGCTCTCTTCCCAGTAGGTCTTGCGTTGCCAGGGCGTGCGCGGCGCTCCTGAGTAGGCGCCCGCTCCGAAATACCCCGGCCATGAGAGCTCCGCCCCCAGGACATGGAGTCGTCCGAGCGCGGCGGCCATCGTCTCCTGCTCGGGCGCCTCACGCACGAGCGATGCGATGACCTCGCCGCGCGCCTTGGACGCGCTCAGGACGTCGCGGATGGACGAGGCCAGCACCGGGTGCGGGCCCACCTCCACGAACGCTCCATGCCCGTCCTCCACGGCTTGACGAAGCGCCTGCGCGAAGCGCACCGAGCCTCGGACATTGTTCCACCAGTAGGTGGCGTCGTGACGCTCGCCCGGCTCCATGCGTCGGCCGGACACCGTCGAGTAGATGGGAATGCCCGGCGCGCGGGGCCGCAGGGGTTTCAGGGCGGTGAGCAGCTCTCCCTGGAGCGGGTCCATGAGCGGGCTGTGATACGGCACCTCGACCTGCAGGAAGCGGTGGAAGCGTTGAGCCGCGGCCAGCTCGGAGGCCACGCGCTCCAGCGGGGCACGTTCGCCCGCGAGGGTGACGGAGCGCTCACTGTTGATGGCCGCGACGGCGATGCCAGGGCCGTGACGCTGGACCCATTCGAGCGCCTCGTCCGGCCCGAGTCCCACCGCCAGCATGGCGCCATGCCCCGCGAGCCGTTGCTGGAGCCTGCTCCGATGGAAGGCGGTGAGCAGCGCGTCTCGCAAATCCAGGGCCCCTGATGCCCACGCCGCGCCGACCTCGCCGATGCTGTGCCCCACCACGGCGTCGGGGACGACTCCCCACGAGGCCCACAGCCGCGTGAGCGCCACCTGCAACACCGCGTTGGCGGGCTGTGCCACCTCCGTGCGGGTGATGCGCGAAGACGCCTCGTCCCGCGCCAACTCCTCGGCGATGGACCTCCCCGCCAGCTCGCGAAAGAGGACGTCGCACTCCTCCACTGCGTCGCGGAAGACGCGCTCGGTGGCCAGGAGCTGTCGTCCCATGGCCCACCACTGCGGACCCATCCCTGTGTAGACGAAGAGGACCTTGTGGCGCTCGGGAGGCTCCGCGAGGAAGTCCAGGCCGGGGACATCGCGCTGACCCTTCGAGAAGGCGCGCAGTGAGGTCGCCATGGTTTCGCGACTCGTGCCGCGGAGGGCCAGTCGATGACGAGGATGGGAGCGGTGCACGGCCGCGTCGCGGCAGAGTTGCTCCGGCGTTCCTCGTCCTGTCTCCAACCAGGTGGCGTAGCGACCCGCGAGCGCGGACAGGGCTTCGGGTGACTTCGCGCCCAGGGGCAGCAGCAGGGGGCGTCCTTCCGGGCGTCGGGGAGTCAGGGTGGCCACTCGCGGAGGTGGCTCGGCCAGGACGACGTGAGCGTTGGTGCCTCCGTAGCCGAAGGAGTTCACTCCCGCGATGCGAGGCTCCGTCCCGCGCGGCAACGACTCCGGACGCGTGGGGATGTGCAGGCCGAGCGCGTCGAGCGGAATCTGGGGGTTCACCTTCTCCAGATGCAGGTGCGGCGGCACGGTGCCGTGCTTGAGGACGAGGGCCGCCTTGATGACGCCCGCCACACCCGCCGCCGCTTCCAGGTGCCCCAGGTTCGTCTTCACCGAGCCCATCCGGCAGCGCTCGCCGTCACCGCGTCCCACGCCTGTCACCGTGCCGATGGCCCGCGCTTCGATGGGGTCACCTACCGGCGTGCCCGTGCCATGGGCTTCGACATACGCGACGCTGTGCGGGTCGACGCCTGCCTTCGCGTACGCCTCGCGCATCACGGCCACCTGCGCTTCAGCATTGGGCACGGTGATGCCCGGCGTTCGCCCGTCTTGATTCACGGCGGTGCCGAGGATGAGCGAGTGGATGGGATTGCCATCGCGCAGCGCGGATGACAGGGGTTTGATGACCAGCATCGCGGCGCCCTCGGCGCGCACGTAGCCGTCGGCCTGGTCGCTGAATGCGTGGCAGCGGCCTCGGGGAGAGAGGAAGCGCCCCTTGGACATGGTGACCTGGGTCTCCGGGAGGAGGAGGACGTTGACGCCACCGACGAGCGCCGCGTCGCTCTCCTTCGCCCAGATGCTCTGACACGCCAGATGCAGCGCGACGAGCGAGGACGAGCAGGCCGTGTCCATGGAGACGCTGGGGCCTCGCAGGTCATAGAAGTAGGACAGCCGGTTGGAGAGCATCGTCAGCGTGCTCGCCGTCGCCGAGTGGCTGTCGAGCCGCTCCCGGTTGTCCGGGCTCGCGTGCAGGATGAGGTTGTCCATCATGAAGCCACCGACGAAGACGCCGGTGCGGCTGCCCGCGAGGGTGCTCGGTGGCACGCCCGCGTCCTCGAGCGCTTCCCAGGAGACCTCCAGCATCAAGCGCTGCTGCGGGTCCAGGGCGTTGGCCTCGCGCGGGGTGATGCCGAAGAAGCCCGGCTCGAACTCGCGGAGGTCCTGCTGGAGCAGCCCCGCTCTCTGCACGTAGGTCCGGCCGGGCGCCTTGCCAGAGGCATCGTGGAACTTCTTCGCATCCCATCGCTCCTCGGGGATATCGACGATGCACTCGCGCCCTTCCATCAACACCGTCCAGAAGCCGTCTGTGTCTTCGATGCCGCCAGGAAGACGGCAGCCGATGCCGACGATGGCCAGCGGCTCGCGCGTGGAAGCCGCGGCGGTGTCGGCCCGCGCGCCTCGCAGGTCGAAGCGGCGGCGCAGCTCCTCGTCGGGCTCCGGGCTTCGCGCCTCATGTCCCAACACGCTCTGGATGATGCGGGCCGGTGGGACGGAGCCCTTCGCGTCGCGGAAGACGGCGCGCACATAGCCCGTGGCCACGGGGCGCTCGGGCTCCGATGGCCTCCGGAACTCCTGCTGGAAGTAGAGCCAATGGTCGTCCCAGGCGGCCAGGCGGGTGCCCAGTGCGTACTTCTCGAACAGGCGCAGCGAGCCTCTGAACTGGAGCGATGTCTCGCCGACAGGGACGACCCAGCGGTGCTGGAGCAGGTCCGACAAGAGCCCCGCGCGCACGAGCAGGTCGACGCGGCCGAGATCCATCATCGCCAGATAGCGGCTGTTGTTCATGTGGCCGAAGAGGTCCAGGTCCGTGGGCAGGACGCGCCAGTGCGTGACGCTCTCCTCCAGGGGGGCCAGTCGTCCTCGAGTCGGTCCGCGCAGGAGGGTCTGGAGCAATCGCAGTGAGGGCTTCATGGTGGGGCCTTTCGCGCGAGCCAGGAGCGTCCAGGCATGCGCCGGTACAGCGGTCGCCCGGTTCTCGGGCGCCGTCGGAAATGGAGAGAGGGCGGGAGTGCCTCGCGGCTGTCAGGCCGCGCGGCGGTAGGCGGATGACTGGCGCTCGATGTCGCCGAGGACGTTGCGCCGCAGGATGACGGAGGCGGCCAGGACGCCGGACATCAGGGACGCGCCGACGCCCACGGAGACAGCGTCCTGTCCCACGAGGAGCAGGTCGCGGATGGGAAGTCGCGAGCGCAGCCAGGGTTGGCGGAAGCGCTCCGGGCTGTGCTCCAGCCCGTAGATGGAACCACGAGGCCGATGAGCGAAGTGCGCCGTGCTGAGCGGTGTGGACAGCTCCTGGTGCTCCACCCGTCCACGGAGCTGGGGGAACTGGTCGAAGACGACGGAGAGCAGCCGCTCGGTGAGCTGGGCCTTGAGAGCCTCATACTCGGGCCCTCGTCGGTGCCAGCGCGTGCCCTCCCAGCGCTCGAACCAGGAGTAGGGAGCCGGGCACACGGCGGTGAGCGTGGAGCGCCCTGGATGTCGTTGCGTCCACGCGGGGTCTCTCGCGGACGAGGAGCTCAGGTAGACGACGGGCAGCGGGGACGAGGCGTCGTTCCTGAACGCGCGCAGGTTCGCGTCATGGTCATACCCGGCATGGACCCACACGTTGGTGGCGGGCAGGCCCACCTCCGCGGGCGAGCCTCGGAGGCCGAGATACAGGCCCAGGTGTCCGATGGACTGGGGAATGCGCTGGAGGGCCCGCACGGCTTCAGAAGGACGCCAGCGTTCCGGTAGCAGCACGCCCAGCGTCCGAGCCGCGCCCGCGCCGCTGATGACATGCCGGGCCAGGAGGTCTTCTCCGCTCGTCAGGCGAACGCCCAGGGCGCGGCCGTCGCGCACCAGAATCTCCTTCACTTCGGCGCGGACGCGAAGCTGTCCTCCGGCGCGGGTGATGACCGGGGCAATGGTGTCCAGGATGCTCCCGGCGCCTCCCACGGGATAGCAGCCGCCTTCCAGGTAGTACTCGGCCATGAGGGCATGCATGGCGAAGCTGCTCTCTCCGGGTGGCAGCGCGTAGTTGCCCCACTGTCCCGTGAGCACCCCCAGCAGTCGCGAGTCCGACGTGAGCGAGCGCAACACGTCCCCCGTCGTGCGATTCGAATGGCGCCGGAAGGGCCAGCCGAGCACGGGATACGTGAGCGGTGTCATCCAGCGGGGAAGGACGTGCTGGATGAAGTAGCGCTGCGAGGCCCGCTCCACTCCGCGCAACAGGCCCAGGTATGTGGCGATGGCCTTGCGCTCGGACGGAAAGGCGCGGCCCAGCTCCTCCTGGAACGCCTCTGCCCCAGCGATGAAGTCATAGCTCCGGTCGCTGAAGACGAGCCTGTCATACACAGGCGCCATGCGCGCCCAGCCGAGCGCGCCGTCGGTGACGAAGTCGAAGACCTGGCGCAGTTGCGCGTTCGGGTCATGCACCTTGCCCAGACAGTGCACGCCGACGTCCCACTCATAGCCCTTGCGTCGGAAGGTGTGGGTCATCCCTCCGGCGATGGAGTGCTGCTCCAGCACGAGCACCTTCATTCCGTGCCGGGCGAGCACCGCCGCGGCGCCCAGGCAGCCGATGCCCGAGCCGATGAAGATGGCGTCGAAGGACGCACCACTCGCGGACGCGTCGCCGCGTGGAGAAGGGGAGTTCATGGCGTCAGGCCTTTCAGTCCCGCGTCGGGGCGGGAGGTGTCGCGGTGGCCAGTCGCCAGAGCAACGAGGGGATGCCGATGACGGGCCGCGGGAAGAAGTGGCTCCGCTGCTCCGGGCTCAACACACGGCGCAGGAAGAAGTGCAGCCGGAGCTGCTGGTACCAGGGCAGCGCGGGCGCCAGATGATGCGACAGATGACAGGGTTGTCCCCACGGCCCGCCGCCGAGGAGCAGTCCCCAGAAGCCCAGGCCCAGCTCCCTCGTTCCATTCACCCGGTCCAAGGGCATGAAGAGGTGCTCGGTGCTCTCGCGCAGCCTGTCCAACACGAAGCTGAGCCAACTGCCGACGAGGAACAGCGCCACGCCCGTGAAGAGCCACCCATGGAGCCACGTCGCCAGCACCGCGCAGAGCACCAGGTACACGTTGGTCAGGGCGACGGAGAGCCTGCGGCTGCGCGTGTGCTCCTGGGGGCGCCAGGGGAAGTAGTCGGAGTGGCTGAGCATGGGCGCCAGTGGGAGCAGGCTTCCCAGGAGCCGGCGGAAGCGGACGAAGTGGGTGAAGGAGCCGTCGTCCTCTGTCCCCAGGCTCCGGTGATGGCTCGCATGGGCCTCCCTGTAGTGGAGCGGGTCCGCGAGGAAGAGCCGGCAGGCATTGTTCGCGAGGACTCGCAGCGTGCGCGCCAGCCGTCCCTCGCCGATGATGATGAGGTCGTGCGCGGCGCCTTCGTGCACGCTGAAGGTGACGATGCCGCACACGAGGAAGCCATGCGCCGCGCCGGACACCAGCCCCGCGAGCACGGTGTTGCCCGGTGTCGACAGCGTCCAGGGCAACACGGAGGGCAGCAGCGTCAGTGACAGCACATCCGCCGCGAACAGGCCCAGCAGCAGCAGGACGTTGACTGTGTCATGCAACACGGGGTGGGCGCGGAACTGCTCCAGGAAGTCCCGGGCCCGGTGCCGGATGGCTTCGAGCTGGGACGGCGTCAGGGAGGGAAAGGCTCCGAGCGCGGACGCGTGGTGCGCGGCTGCTCGCCGCTGGTCATCGGGATGGAGATTCATGAATGGAGAGCCGTCGAGACAGGCGCTGGAGGTGCAATCAGGATGTATTTGATTGCACCCCGGCTCAACTCGCATGGGGGCTCACATTCTCGCCACCGAGGGGAAAGGGGCCTTCGTCGCGCGCTCCCCGGGGCTACTGCTCATATTTCCGTCGAGGCGCGGCGGACCGGTGGGGCGGAGGGCGCAAGGCCACGGGCTCGGGGCGCAGATAGCCGAGCACGAGCGCGCACAGCTCCTCCGGGAACGGCTCGTTCGTGAGGTAGTCGGGGCGGTCCACCCCCGCGGCGTGGCAGAGCGCCTCCAACGTGTGGACGATGATGAAGACCGCCATGTCCAGCTCGCGCGGCCGGATGTCCTCCAGGCGCGCCGCGAGGAACGCCCGCACCAGCCGGAAGAGCTGTTGCTCGAACGTGTCCACGTATCCCAACGGACGCAGCACGGGCAGCAGGGCATACCGGAGCGGATCCAACTGGGGATGGAGCCGCTTGAGCGTGAGGATCTTCTGGATGATGGCGCGGACCGCCACGTTCAGCGACGCGGAGGCGGAGTCGTGCAGCGCCGCCTCGAACCCCGCGAGCCACTGGGCGCCGTGGTGCTCCAACACCGCGAACACCAACCCCTCCTTGTTCGGGTAGTACTGGTAGAGCGAGCCGATGCTGACCCCGGCCTCCTGGGCAATCCGGTTGGTGCTCGTGGTCTCGTAGCCATCACGAATGAGGATGCGGGCGGTGGCCGTGAGGATGGCGTCGCACGTGGCCTGTGCCCGCTGCTGGCGAGGTTGCTTCCGACGAGTGGGGGACGCGCTGCGCGGCATCACGACTCCTTGAGCTGGAGCCGAACCATTTCAAGGAGCAGCGCTCAAGGTCCAATCGGGAAAACCCGCGCCTGTCAGACTACCGGGGGCACTTTCGTAAGTGTCCAGCGATTTTCCGCCAAGAGGTTCCACTCCGATGTGCATGCGGTTTTGGTGGCGGGAACTCGTGCATTCGGTAGAGGAAGGGCCGCGCCGAGGTCTGGCGCCCTGTTTTCATCCCCGCTCCCGAGGTTGTCATGTGGTCTCGCTCGCGCTCGCTTCGGCTGGCGCTCGTTGGTTTGTCGTCCGGCGCCGCGCTTCTGGCCGCCTGCCAGAAAGCCGCCCCTCCGCAAGAGGCCTACGGGCCGTCGCAAGTCACCGTCGTCGCGCTGAAGGCGGAATCCGTGCTCCTCACCCGGGAGCTGCCGGGCCGCACCAGCGCCTTTCTCGTGGCGGAGGTCCGCCCCCAGGTCAACGGCCTGGTCCAGCGCCGGCTCTTCACGGAGGGTGGTGTAGTCAAGCAAGGGCAGCCGCTCTACGAGCTTGACGACGCGACCTACCGCGCGGACTACGGCAGCGCGAAGGCCGCGCTGGAGCGTGCCCAGGCGACCTTGACCTCGGCCGCCCTGACGGCCAGGCGCTCGGCCGAACTGCTGCGGCTCGAGGCCGTCACCCCGTCGGACAACGAGAAGGCCGTGGCCTCGCTGGGACAGGCGGAGGCGGACGTCAAGGCCGCGCAGGCCGCGTTGCAGCGGGCGAGCGTGACGCTGGGCTACGCCCGCATCACCTCACCCATCTCCGGGCGCATCGGCAAGTCGTCCATCACCCAGGGCGCGCTCGTCACCGCCAACCAGCCGACGGCGCTCGCCGTGGTTCAACAACTGGACCCGCTCTACGTCGACCTGACCCAGTCCAGCAGCGAGCTGCTGCGGCTGCGCAAGGAGCTGAATGCCGGGACGCTCAAGAACACCGACAGCACGCCGGTGACGCTCCTCCTGGAGGACGGCAGCCGCTACGAGCATCCCGGTTCGCTGACCTTCTCCGACGTGACGGTGGACCCGGGCACCGGCAGCTTCGCGCTGCGCGTGACGGTGCCCAACCCCGACCAGTCATTGCTGCCCGGCATGTACGTGCGCGCGCTCGTCGGCAACGGGCTGCGCCAGCAGGGCATCCTCGTTCCCCAGCAGGGCATCGCCAGGGACGCGAAGGGCAACGCCTCCGCGCTGGTGGTGGGCAAGGACGGCAAGGTCGAGCCTCGCGTCGTCCAGGCCAGCAGGACGGTGGGCGACCGGTGGCTCGTCGACAGCGGTCTGGTCGAGGGTGACCGGGTGATTGTCGAAGGCCTCCAGAAAATCCAGCCGGGGATGCCCGTCCAGGCGACGGAAGCTCCACCGGCGGTCGCGAAGCCAGGGGAATCAGAGCCCCTGGTTCCCGCGAAGACGCAGGAGTGACGGGACCTTCACATGGCACGATTCTTCATTGACCGTCCGATCTTCGCCTGGGTCCTGGCGATCATCATCATGATGGCGGGCGCGCTCTCCATCACCCAGCTCCCCATCGCGCAGTACCCCGTCATCGCGCCTCCCACCGTGACGGTGGCGGCCATCTATCCCGGTGCCTCCGCGAAGGCCATCGAGGACTCCGTCACGCAGGTCATCGAGCAGAGCCTGAAGGGACTCGATGGGTTGCTCTACATGTCGGCGACCAGCGAGTCGAACGGCACGGCGACCGTCACCCTGACGTTCAAGAACGGCACCGACCCGGACATCGCGCAGGTGCAGGTGCAGAACAAGCTGCAGCTCGCGATTCCGCTGTTGCCGCAGACGGTGCAGCAGCAGGGCATCGCGGTGAGCAAGGCCGCCTCGGGCTTCCTGCAGGTGATTGCCTTCGTCTCCGAGGACGGCAGCATGGGCGGCGACGACATCCAGGACTTCGTCGCCACGAACCTGGTGGACCCCATCGCGCGCGTCCCCGGCGTGGGCAACACCCAGGTGTTCGGCACGATGTACGCGATGCGCATCTGGCTGGACCCGAACAAGCTGGACACCTACGCGCTGACTCCGAACGACGTCATCGGCGCCATCCGGGCCCAGAACCAGCAGGTCGTGGTGGGGCAGCTCGGTGGGACGCCGTCGGTGCCGGGCCAGCAGTTGAACGCCACGGTGACGGCGCAGGACCGGCTCCAGACGCCAGAGCAGTTCCGCGACATCATCGTGCGAGGCAACGCCGACGGCTCCGTGCTCCGGCTCGGAGACGTGGCCCGGGTGGAGCTGGGGTCGGAGAACTACAGCATCATCAGTCGCTACAACGGCAAGCCCGCCACCGGCATCGCCGTGTCGCTGGCCGCCGGCGCCAACGCGCTGGACACGGCGCAGGGTGTCGCCGCGGCCCTGAAGGACCTGGAGCCGACGCTGCCCAAGGGCATGAAGGCGGTGATTCCGTTCGACACCACCCCGTTCGTGCGCGTGGCCATCATGGGGGTCATCTCGACGCTGCTCGAGGCCATCCTCCTGGTGTTCCTGGTGATGTACCTGTTCCTCCAGAACTTCCGCGCGACGCTGATTCCGACGATTGCCGTGCCCGTCGTCCTGTTGGGGACCATCGGCGTGCTCACGGCGCTGGGCTATTCGGCGAACATGTTGACGATGTTCGCGATGGTGCTCGCGATTGGCCTGCTCGTCGATGACGCCATCGTCGTCGTCGAGAACGTCGAGCGACTGATGAGCGAGGAGGGGTTGTCTCCCGTGGAGGCCACCCGCAAGTCGATGGACCAGATCACCAGCGCGCTGGTGGGCATTGGCGTCGTGCTCTCCGCGGTCTTCATTCCCATGGCGTTCCTCGGAGGGGCCACGGGCGTCATCTACCGGCAGTTCTCGGTGACCATCGTGACGTCCATGGTGCTCTCCGTGCTGGTGGCCATCGTCCTCACCCCGGCGCTCTGCGCGACGCTGCTCAAGCCGATTGCCAAGGGACACCACGTGAAGGAGACGGGGTTCTTCGGCGCGTTCAATCGCGGCTTCGACAAGGGCAACGCGGGGTACCAGCGGGTGGTGCGTGGAATCCTCTCCCGGACCAGGCGCTTCATGCTGGCCTTCGTGGTGATGGTGGCGGTGATGGTGGCGCTGTTCCTGCGGCTGCCCAGCTCCTTCCTTCCCTCCGAGGACCAGGGCTTCCTGTTCGCGCTGGTGCAGACGCCCGTGGGCGCGACGCAGGAGCGCACCATGAAGGTGATTGAGCAGGTGGAGCGGCACTTCCTCGAGGACCAGAAGGACGCGGTCGCCGCGCTGTTCAGCGTGCAGGGCTTCAGCTTTGGCGGCAGCGGCCAGAACTCCGGCATCGCGTTCATCAACCTCAAGGACTGGTCCCAGCGGAAGTCGCCCGAGCTTGGCGTCAACGCGGTGGCGGGCAAGGGCATGGGGGCGCTGTCGCAGATCCAGGATGCGCTCGCGTTCGCCTTCCCGCCGCCCGCGGTGTCGGAGCTGGGCAACTCGGCGGGCTTCGTCTTCTACCTCAAGGACAACGCAGGTCAGGGCCACGAGGCGCTGACGGCCGCGCGCAATCAGTTCCTGGGCGCGGCGGCGCAGAACGGGTTGCTTGCGAACGTGCGTCCCAACGGGCAGGACGACACGCCGCAGTTCCGCATCGACGTGGATGTCGCGAAGGCCTCCGCGCTGGGGCTGGCGACGGCTGAAATCAACAACACGCTCTCGGTGGCATGGGGTGGTCAGTACATCGACGACTTCATCGACCGGGGTCGCGTCAAGCGGGTGTTCGTCCAGTCCGACGCGCCGTTCCGCATGGTGCCCGAGGACTTCAACCGCTGGTCGGTGCGCAACATGAAGGGCGAGATGGTTCCCTTCACCTCCTTCGCCAGCTCGCGCTGGGGCTCCGGCTCTCCGCGACTGGAGCGCTTCAACGGCGTGTCGGCGATGGAGATCAACGGCGAGGCCGCTCCGGGCGTGAGCTCCGGCGTGGCGATGGCCGAGGTCGAACGGCTCGTCTCCCAGTTGCCTCCCGGCTTCGGCCTGGAGTGGGCGGGGCAGTCGTACCAGGAGCGCGCGGCGGGTGCTCAGACGCCGTTGCTCTACACGCTCTCGCTGCTGCTGGTCTTCCTGTGCCTGGCGGCGATGTATGAGAGCTGGACGATTCCCACGGCCGTGCTGCTCGTGGCGCCGCTGGGAATCCTGGGGACGGTGCTGGGAAGCGCGCTGCGGGGAATGGACCGCGACGTGTACTTCCAGGTCGCCATGCTGACGACGGTGGGACTCTCCAGCAAGAACGCCATCCTCATCGTCGAGTTCGCGAAGGAGAACCTGGACAAGGGGATGGAGTTGATTGAGGCGACGCTGACGGCGGTGCGCTCGCGTCTGCGGCCCATCCTGATGACGTCGCTGGCGTTCGGCTTCGGCGTGACGCCGTTGGCGATTGCGTCCGGCGCGGGCTCGGGCGCGCAGCGGGCCATTGGCACCGGCGTGCTCGGGGGCATGATTGTCGGCACGCTGCTGGGCATCTTCTTCGTGCCGCTGTTCTTCGTCGTCGTCCAACGGGTGTTCAGCCGACGCCAGCGCGTGTCGGATACGCCGCCCGCTGGCTGAGTTCCATGCTTCCTGGCTGGAGTCCGTCCCTGGTGGCGGGCTCCAGCCTCGGAAGTAGAGTCGGGACCTCCGCGACTTTCTCGGGTGTCGCGGGTTGAAAGGGAATGCGCTCTCTTCTCTTGCTGCTCCCCGTTGTCCTGACCTGTTCCGCCTGTGGTGAGGCGGAACCTCGCCACGTGCCCCTCTCCGAGGCGGGCGTCACGGACCCGTCGCTCGAAGCCGTGGCGACGGCGTGTGTGCCTGGAGCCTCGGTATCCTGCTCCTCGCTGGCGTCCGCCTGGGCTGGAGGGACGGCCACCTGTCGGCCCTCGGGCAATGGCTACAACGTCACCGCGTGCACTCGTGCTGGCAATCCCGCGCGCCGGCTGACGGAGACGGTGCGCCCGGCGCTTCGAGATGCCCGCTGGACGGATGCCCGGTGCAATCTGGGCGACGAGTTCGTCCTGGAGGTCACCTTCCCTCCGGTGCCCCCAGGTGGAGCCCTGCCGACGCAGTGGGTGCTGCGCCTCGAAGGCGGGGGCTTCTGCGCGTTCGACAGCGAGAGTCCGCTGGGGGGCTGCGGCAATCGGGGCATCGACCTGGTGTCGTCGGTGAACCTGCCCGCGGACAGGGCGCTGCGGGAGAGCGCTCCCGCGAGCCCTGATGACTTCAGTGGCGCCATCGATGTGCTCGGCCACTACTGCTCCAGTGACTTGTGGACGGGCACGGCCCTGGATGCGCCCGACATCACCTACAAGGGGACGCGGCGGGATTGGCGCTTCACGGGGGCGCACAACGTGGAGGCGATGCTCGCCGTGCTCGTCGAGCGATATGGCCTGGATGACAACAAGGCCCTGCGAGTGCTGTGGCGGGGAGGCTCGGCGGGAGGCTTTGGTGCGTTCAACAACACGCATCGCGTGGTGAGGCACCTGCCCAAGGCCGCGAAGGCGGGGCGGCTGCTTGTCTTCCCGGGTGCCGGGTACCTGCCGCTCGACTGGAATCACCCGGACTATCCCGTGCTTGGGATTGGCTCGGGGCTGGAGGCGTTCGAGGAGCTGACGAGCATCTGGAAGTCTTCGCTCACACCGTCCTGTGTGGCCGCGCGGACGCCGGGGGACCTCGTGCATCCTCCGCACGAGTGCATCAGCGGTCCGGTGCTCTACGACATCATCACCGCGCCCGTGTCGGAAGGGGGCTTCGACCTGCCCACGCTCGTCTGGCAGAACCGCCAGGACCAGCTCTACATGTCGAACGCCGGGCTGCCGTATCTCTCCACGACGAATACCCCGGCGGAGCGCGCGGCGCGTACCGAGTGGGTGCAGACCATGAACCGGGCCATGGGAGTCACCGGCAGGAACGCCTCGTCGCGCATGAAGTGGCTCTACGCGCCGAGTGACCCTGTCGTGCTCCGTGCCAATGGCTCCGTCGAACCGAACGTGCACGGGGCGCAGCTCTACAGCAATGACCCGCCGACAGGTCCCACCCACTCACTCAACTCGGCGCTCTCGCGGTTCTGGAACACGATGCTCAACTCGGCGCCTGGGCGCGGTCGTGCCACGGGAGAGGTGCACACCTTCGATTGCAACTGGGTGCCCTCTCGCGACGCCACGGGCTGCGACTGAGCCTCGCTAGAGCGCCGATGTCGAAACGGCGCCCTGACACAGGCTCGTCGCGGTGAACGGAATGGCGCCGTTGGGTGGCGCCGCGCGACAAACGCGTCTCCTCGCGTATCATCCAGCGATGAGCGATAATCCGGTCTCGGACCGATACCATGCTTGCATCGCGCCCCTCGCGGCTTCCTCGGTGGCGAAAGCTGGTCGGTGCGTGCTGTCGTATGGCCACAATGGCGCCGACCTCGCCCGCGTACGACAGACTCTGACACTGCCCGCGGCAATCGAGCGCTTCTACGGGCGGGCTGATTCCATGCAGATCCGATGGCGTTTGCAACAAGGCGCCGCAATCGAGTACCTCGACCGCGAGATCGACATCGTTGGGGGAGAGGCGAACGTCCTCCCTGTTTCCACATGCGTCGACGGCATCGACGGCCGACGTGGAGCGGAACTACTCGACCCGTACGGCTCCTTTCCGGAGGCGCGTGAGTTGCTCGACCGCCTCGCGCCCTTCGATTACTGCGAGGGCGAGTTCGCGGTCTGCCTCGAAATGGAATCGGGCCGGGTCCTCGACCGGCTGCATTTCGTGCCACTCGACGGAGTCGGAGAGATCCGGCCGCTGCCCGTGGGCGTCGAGGACTATTTGCAGCGCGGCTTTGCCATGCGTTTCATACACCACTGGGTCGAGGCAGCATTCTTCGACAGTCCTGACTGGACGGCGTTCTCGAAGCACTATCTCGCGCAGGTCTTCGGTTCGGAGTAGGCGACCGATTACTCGCTCTTCGCCGGAAGTCGGGACGTGAAATCTCGTGAGATTTCCGTGTGCTGCTGCCGAAGGTCCGACGCGCAAGAATCCTTACACATATCGCGGGCGTTCGCGGCTTCAAGGTCATCGGCCACCGATGGGTGGGCGCCGACGGGCAGCTCGTCGTGCCGGTCATGGGCTTCGATGTCCCGCCGAGCGTGTTGGCGGTCATCGCGGAGCGCGGAAATCTGGTCATCAGTACTCGGGCTCGGCCCACGGGGCGTCTTCCTCCAGGATGGATGTCGCGTCCTCGACGAGGTCATAGGCGCGGTCAGCCAGGATTCCGTGGGCGTAGCTGGTGGGGTGGATTTCATCCCAGAACAGATACGTGTCCGGGTTGACCGCCTTGCCCTTGGCCGTGGACGTCACGTTGGTCAGCCCATACGCGGACGGGCGCGAGGTGATGTCCAGGAAGAGGGCATACACATCCATGCCGCCGAGCGTGAGGCCCGGGAACTCCGTCCGGAGCCGGGCGAGGGACTGGGCCCACAGCGTGTTGAAGTGCTGCGAGGGCGGCTGGAGCACGGCGGTGCCCAGTCCGCCCGGAATGGACAGCGCGGCGGGCGTCTTGTGCAGCGGCGGCATGTTGACCCAGAGCACGTACTTCGCGCCGGCCCGCGCGAGCAGGCGAATCTGGGACTCGATGTTGGAGACGGCCGTGGCGGCCGTGTTCCTGAGGCCCGTGGCGTCGAAGGGGTTCGCCTGGGCCCGGTAGTTGATGTCATTGCCGCCGCCCCAGAGAACATAGAGGGCGGTGGCCGACGCGGTGGGATGCGCGGTGAGATAGCTCCGGACCTGCGTCGTCATGCCGCTGGTGACGGCGCCACCCCGGGCGTAGTTCGTCCCGCCGTCATCGGAGGCCACGAGCGGAAGGGCGAGCTGGTTCGCCAGTTGCTTTACCCAGACACCCGTAATCTGACTCCTGGGATTGGAGGTCGGGCTGCTGGTGGCGATGCCATTGTTGCCGTAGTCACTGAGGCTGTCGCCAAACACGACGAGCTGGGTCTGCGCGCCCGCGTGGACGGGGACCAACACCGTCAGGACGACGGCGGCGAGGAGAAGGCGGAACGACATCAAGGAAGACTCCAGAGCAAGGATGGAACGTCTTCCTGTTTGTCGGGAGTCCGCGAAGCAAGTTTCTTGTTAGTCTCGTATTTCGTGGTTCGAATAATTTTCTACGTCACAGCGTATTCAGCCAGTCCTGAGTGCCTCGCGGATCTCCCACTCGTAAACAGAAAGGCCGTCGCGGCGCAGGCTGGGAAGCAAGTCTCCAAAGGCATTCGCCTCCACCACGCGGTGTCCGGAGAAGTACTCCTCGAACATCAGGTCGATGCCCACGTGAAGACAGTCATGGGCGCGCGCCACCACGCGGCAGCTCTCCATCGCCGCCTTCCATTCGTTGCGCGGCACCGCTGCCTGCAACTCCGCCGGCTCCCCGCGCCAGCCGCCCAGGTGCAGGTTGGTGATGGGGCCCCGGCTCTGGCGCACCACCAT
Source organism: Myxococcus sp. AM011 (assembly GCF_013372595.1). Classification (NCBI taxonomy): domain Bacteria; kingdom Pseudomonadati; phylum Myxococcota; class Myxococcia; order Myxococcales; family Myxococcaceae; genus Myxococcus; species Myxococcus sp. AM011. The sequence continues at coordinate 36,575 of NZ_JABXEM010000010.1, read as the reverse complement.
GAAGGCGGGCTCTCCGCGCACCGCGAGCACCCGACAGTCGAAGTAGTCGCCGTCCAGCCGTGCCTTGGGAATCGAGCGCTCCACCTGCGAGCCCTCGCGCAGCAGGAAGTCCAGCACCTCCTCCACGCGCTCTGGCTCGGTGACTCGGCGCACCTTCAGTGAGTTGTACCAACCCGTCGGCGCCTGCTCGATGGTGGTGACCAGCGACTCACGCCCACGCTGTCTGCGGAAGATGGCCAGACACGACGCCGACGAACCGCACGACACCTTCACGAAGACTTCGCGCCAGTCCTCCTCGTCCATCCGCTCGCGCAGCGACTCCACGTCCGTCACCCCGTCCAGGGGCTCCGGCACGGGCACGCCGAGCGCCGCGTACCTCCGCGAGGTGATGCGCTTGTCGAACAGGTCCGCGATGCTCGCGGTGGACTGCAACACCCTCCAGCGGGGCCGCTCCCGGAACACCGCCTCCAATTCGGAGAGGACCCGTAGGAACCCCAGGTGTCCCTGTCGCGGCGCGAGAATGCGCCCGTGGTCCTCGACGAGCGCATCCACGATGTCCGGTGCGAGCACCTGCCCGCCGTACTCCCGCGCGGCTTCATACCCGCGCTTCAGCAGCGCCTTCTCCACCTCCCAGCTCTCACCCGCGGAGTCGATGCGGACGAGGGCGTCCGTGTCGGGCAGCTCCGCGAGGAGGGCAGGGCGCTTCACCAGCTCCCGCCAGGGCACCACCCTCGCGGGCGGAAGGCCCTGGCGGGCCAGCGCGTCCTGAAACAGGGTGACGCGCCGGTTCTCAGCGTTGCCGATGAGGATGAAGTCAGCCGCCGCCGTCATGCGGCGCTACTCGCCCACCGCCGCGTAACGGTATTCCTCGTCGTAGTCACGCTGGCTGCCCGCCGCCACCGTCGCGGCCAGCTTCGCCACCAGCTTCTCGCCGGCCTTGGTGAGCGTGTTCTCCGTCACGTCCAGGTGCTTGAGGTGCTTGAAGGCCGCCGCGTTGTCCGCGAGCGTCTGCGCGCCCGTGTCAGACAGACAGCCCCTGGACAGGTCCAGCTTCTCGAGCTGGGGGAGAATCTTGGCCGTGGGCAGCACCTTCGCCAGCTCGTCCGTGAACTCCGAGTTGCACAGGCCCAGCACCTTGACGTTCGCCAGACCCTTGCCGTCGAGGATGGGCTGGATGTCCTCCAGACCGCCCTCCGCGCCGTAGTTCTCCGAGCCGAACCAGACCTCCAGCTTCTCCAGCTTCGGCCACTTCGCCGCGGCGATGGACTTCACCGCGCCCAGCGGCAGGCCGCCCGTCTCCATCGTGAACTCACGCAGCTCCGGCAGGTCAATCTTGCCCAGGTCCGCGGACCCACCGCGCAGCCGCAGCGAGCGCAGGTTGGGCAGCACCTTGTAGAGCCCGGAGACGTCGTTGATATACGACCAGGAGATCTCCGTCTCGTCCGGGTACTCGAAGTCGCCGAGGAACAGGCTGCGCAGCGTCGGCAGGCTCTTCATCTTGACGATGGCCTTGATGGGCTCGTCGTAATAGTTCTCGCCCTCCATATCCACCATGCCGATGGTGAGCGATTGGAGGAACCGCGCCGACGGGTGCGCGAGCAGCTTCGCCAGCGTCTCGGCGACCTCCAGCTCGGAGTCGTAGTCCTTCTTGCCCAGCCGCGCGTCGCGGATGAAGCCCAGGTGCCACTCCACCTTGAGCTCGTCCTCGGACCACGCCTTCGCCAGTGAGCCGAGCAGCAGCGCCTTGTGCTTCTTGATGTGCGCGTTGATCTGCCGCTTGAGGTTGGAGGCCTCGGTGCCTTCGGCCTTCGACAACGCATTCTGGAAGGCGACGAGCTCGCCGCGCGGGTCGCCCAGGCTCTGGAGCCAGTCGCCGTAGACGAGGTACGCGTCCGCGTTGTCCGGGTCCTTCAAGATGGCGGCTTCAAGCTCCGGGTTGGACTTGCCCTCGACGCTCGGCGCCTCGTCGTCCCCGTCCTCGCCCCCTTCACCGTCCCCCACCAGCTCGTAGCCCTTCTTCTCCTTCTCGCGGACGAGCTTGTCGTACTCCTTCTGGGCCGCTTCGGCGGAGTCGAAGGACTGCGTCTTCTCCTGGCCGTCGGTGTCGATGCGCCCCCAGTGCGTCGTGAAGGACTTTCCCTCGAGCTTGATCTCCCAGAACTTGTTGGAGCTGCCTTCCTTGAACTCATACCGCGGCATGGCCCGTCCTCTCCTGCGCCCAGCGTGGCGCTTCCCGGACCGGACGCTAGAGAAGCCCTCGCGCAAGCTCAAGCGTCGCGCCCGTCCAGGCCTCCCAAGGTGTCTCTCGGGGACTCTGCCCGGAGTCGGCTTCCTGGATTCCTGGCCCCCGTGACGCAGTCCCCGGGCCCACGACTTCGAGGCTCGGGTTCGACTCGCTCAAGTCCAGGTGATGCAGCCCCACCCGGGCCGGCAACTTTTGTGTGTCGAGTCGCGCTTGACGGGCCGCGTCGAGCAGCAGCACGTCCACCCGGGCCCGCTTCGATTGCGCCGCCGCGCCCTCCAGCACCTCGTCGAAGTCTCGTGGGGTGAGAATCTCCACGGTGCCTCGGGCGAGCCACTCGCGCAGCAGCAGCTCACACAGGCCGCGCTCGGCCTCCAGCGGGTGGGGCCCCTCGCCCTGCCAGGGGAAGGCAACGTGGAAGCGCAGGTCCTGGTCTCCAAGCCACGTGGACAGCCGGCGCACCAGGCACAGCACCAGTCCCAGGGCCAGCACGGCGCGCTGCCAGCGAACGCCCGGGTCCTTCACACGCGCGTCCGCGAGGCTCGGCGGAAGGACGAACGTCACCACGCGGCGGCGTCGCACCGCGAGGCTCTCGTCGCGGGTGTAGTAGAGCAGCTCGCCCTCGACGTAGCGCACGTCGAACAAGTCCAGCGTGGGTTCGTCCTCCATGTAGACCAGCTCGGAGGTGACCAGGTTCTCCAGGCTGCCCACGTTGGAGACGGAGGAGAACCCACCCTGCGGAAAAGAGGCGTCGTCCTCCATCGAGGTGGGCGCGGGGCCGGTAGACACGGAGCGCGCGCGGAGGCGGGGCGGGAGGGCGCGAGAGAGGGCCTCGGCGGCTTCCACCGCCTGCTCCAACGCGAGCCGCTGTGCCTTGCCCTGGAGGTGCTCCAGGTTCTCCAGCGTGAAGGCCTCCGCGCCGCCCAGCAGGGCACTCGCGCGCCGGGCCCCGGTGCTCAGGGCCTCGTAGCCCTGGGCCAGTTGCTCCAGCGCGGGGCCGGGCTCACGCAGCGAGATGTATCCAGATGACAACAGTTCCCCAGGTGGACGTTCGAGGACTCGCCGCGCCACGGCGGGGCTCACGGAGGTGCCGGCGGTGAAGCCCAGGCGGGAGAGGAGGCGGGCCACGAGGAAGGCCACGCCTCGGGGCCGCAGCGGCTCGGGCAGGCGGGCGAGCGCGGCGGAGACGGGTTCGAGGTGAGGCTCGGCGGCGAGCCGCGCGAGGACATGGTCGTCATACGCGCGGACCGCGGCGCGCAGGCGGGGCAGGGTGTCGGGGACGGGCAGGGAGGAGGCCAGGGGGAGGCCACAGACGAGCCGTCCCAGGTCCGCCACCAGCGCGGGAGGAGGCAGCGTGGGTGTCTCCGCGAGCGTGGCCAGGAGCCAGGGCACGCTCGTGGCGAGGGCCTCCGCGTCGAGGCCTTCCTGTCGCGCCAGGGCGAGCCCGGCGCACAACCAGCGCTCCATGTCCTGGGGGCCTCGCGGCTCCGCTGCTGCCATGCGTCCTTCCTGTATCACTTTCGGACGCGCGTCACGTCAGGCCGAGCAACCGGGGCACCTTCTCCTCCAGCAAATCAATCTCCTCCCGCGTCTCTCCCAGATAGGAGAGGAGCTGGAGGTCCTGTCGCTCCACCGCGCCGCCGTGGAAGATCCAGGCGCGCGTGCGCAGCAGCCGGTAGAGCTTCACCAGCTTGCGGTCGCTGATGAACACGCCGTCCTCGCGCGTCAGCGTCTGCACCACACGGCGGAACTCTCGCAGCAGCTCGTCGCGGAAGAACAAGTCCCGGTCCTTCAGCTCGCGCCCGTCCGGTCCCATCTCCTTGCGCCCCATCATCAGCGTCAGGTAGCGGTGCGCCTTCAGGATGTCCTCCAGCGTCGCGTGCCCCTCCGCCCACGGCTTCTGGTTCATCTCGCGGTGTGTCTGCGACTCCAGGCCGGAGTCGAGCAGCTCCAGGAAGTAGCGGTCCTGCACCGGGCGGCACGCGGCCTTCAAACAGAAGCGGTCCTTGAGGGCGCCCAGCTCCGCGTGCTCGGGCAGCTCGTTCGTCGCGGCGAAGAGCACCTTGAGCTTCACCGGCTGCGGCGCGCCGTCCTGGTAGAACTTGCGCTCGTTGATGACCGTCAACAGCGCGTTGAGGATGGCCGAGCTGGCCTTGAACACCTCGTCCAGGAACACCAGCTTCGCGGTGGGCAGCTTGCCGCCCTCGCGGCGGATGTAGCGGCCCTGGCGCAGGAGGTTGATGTCGATGGGGCCGAGGACTTCCGACGGCTCGGTGAAGCGCGTGAGCAGATATTCGAAGTAGTCCTCGTTGGGGATGCGCAGCGCCTCGCGGAACTTGAGCACCAGGTCCGACTTCGCCGTGCCCGGAGGACCCACGAGCAGCAGCGGCTCCTGCGCCACCGCGGCCACCGTCATCAGGTCCACCAGCGTCTGCTTGCCCACGAAGTGTCGCCCTAGCCCCTGTCGGAACCGGTTGAGCCGCTCGCGCAGCCCCTGCGCCTCGCGTGACAGCGCGTCGAACGTCAGCGCGGAGATGGGGTCGGCGACGGGCTCCTCCCGTCGGGGAACACTGCTCATGTACGGTCCTCCAACTCCTGATGGATGCGTCGCCGCACCAGGAACTCATCCTCGTCCAACCAGCTTCGTGCCCGCTCGCTGGAGCCCTGTGCCACTTCAATGTGGCCCAGCACCAGTGAGTCCGCCAGCTCCACCACGGACAGACAGAAGTGGCTGTTGGTATTGAAGCTGTCCGTCACCGTGGCGAGCCCCTCGGACAGCCTCGCCAGTCCCGGCAACGCGATGTTCGTCGGCGTGTGCGCCAGCGCTCTCGCCAGGCTCCGCGTCAGGGCCATCCGCTCCTGGGGCGAGCCCTTCGCGGCGGCCAGCGCGTCGAAGGCCATGTTGAACACCGGCAGCGCTTCGTCCACGTGCCCGAGCATCGCCATTCCCGACGCCACTCCCAGCCGCGCCGCCAAGGGCGCCTTGGCCCGCTTGAGCAACCCGCGCGTCGCCTCCACCAGTTCGCCCGTCTCGCGAGACAGGCCCACGCGACGCAGGCCGCGCAGGCTGGCCTCCAGGATGCCTTCTCCCCACGCGGGAGACTCCGGAGCCAGGCCGGACAACACCAGCCGCAGCCGCCCCGCCAGCGACGTCGCGCGGTCCGCATGGCCGAACAGCGCCGCCAGCGTGAGCGCGTCACCCAGGAGCCGGGCCTGGGACTCGCCCGGGAGCCCCTCCATCGCGGAGACCAGGTCATCCATCAGCGGCAGCGCCCTCGCGGGGGCCAGTCGAGGCAATGTCTCCAGCAATCCGCCGATGAGGCGCAGTCGCTCGGGCGCCTGCACGCGGGCTCCCGTGGCGCGCCTCACCAGTTGGACGACTTCGTGTGTCACCGTCGCCGCGTCGCGGATGTCTCGCAGCGCCGCGAACTCCTCGCCTCGCAAGTCCCGTGTCCCGCGCCCGAAGGCCCGGGCCGGGTCCAGTCGCTCGCTGGGTTCCAGCAGCGCCGAAGCCTGGCGCAGCCGGTCCACCTTGTACCGCTGGAAGGTGGCCAGCGCGTTGAGCTCCGCGGAGATGTCCGCCGGCAGCGGGCTCTCCAGCGGCTCGCCCTCCAGCGCTTGTGCCACGCGCGCGCCATAGGCCCGCGACAGGAAGCCGTGAATGGGCTCCTTGGGGTCGAGCGCCGCCGTGGCGGAGGCCACCAGCTCCCGCGCCCGGTCCGACTGTCCCAGTCGCGCGAGGCCACAGGCGAAGACGAGGCGGACATAGGCCTGCGTCAGCTCCGCGGGGGCTTCGACGGAGGAGCGCCGCCGCGTCGTGCGCTCGAAGCGGTCTCTCAGCGCATCGAGCTGTGACGCCAGCTTTGGCAGCGCCGAGGCATCCGCGCCACCGCGCAGGAAGCGCGGGACATCGCGCGAGAGGGAGAGTCCCCGCTGGAGCATCTCCAGCAGTCGGTCTCCCGTCCTCGCGAGGCTCAATGAGTCGCCCCCCACGAGCGTGTCCAGCGCGGCGCGCGAGAGCCACAGCGTGCGCACGTCGAGCGCGGCGTCATGGCGGTCCAACCAGCGCTGGAGTGAGGGCACATCCTTCGGGGGCGTCCGTGGCGACGTCAGCGCCCCCAGGACGAGCCCGCTCGCGAGGCCGCGCACGTCGTCCTCGGAGGGCGTCGCACGGGCCAGCAATTCGGCCTGGGAGACACCGGCGCGAGACTCCGCCTCCGCCCAACGCACTGCCAGTTCGGTGGCCGCCTCTCCCGAGGCGTTCCAGAGCGCACGCGTCCAGCACAGCGCCGCGTCGCGTCCCCGTCCCACCTGGCCATTCAGCTCGGCCATGCGCACCCAGAGCGCCTGTCGCTCGGGGGAACTGGCGGGCGCCTCCAACTCGAGGAAGGACTTCTCCGCGCGCGCGAGGGCTTCCTCGGCGGCGCTGAGCTGCGCGGGAGTGAGCGGCTCCAGGCTGGTGCCCGAGCCTCGGGACCCCGAGCGCTTCGCCGTCTCTGACAGCTCGGGCTCGACGGGCTCTGGTGGCGTGGGCTTCTGTCCCCTCCGCGTGCGACGGCTGCTCCGGGTCGACGCGGTGTCCGGGTCCTCGCTCTCCTCGGTGGGCGCGGGGTTCTCCGCGCCGGGCATCCATTCTCCCTCGGTGGCTTCGAGGGCGCCGAAGTCGAACGTGGCCCCCTTCACCCACGGCTCCAGGGCCGAGGCGGCGGTGTCCACCACGTAGTCCACCCAGGATTCGAGCGGCTGGAAGGCCTGCTCCGGGATTCGCTCCGCGCGGAAGCCGCCAGCGCCCGTGGGATGCAACCAGGTGACGGTGTCCGGCACGGGCGCCAGCAGCGCGCGCAGCCGGTCTCTGCGCACGGGAGGCTCCAGCAGCCCGTCACAGGGCAGGTAGAGGTCGGAGAGCTGGGGCAGCGGCGCATAGGCCATGGCGGACAGGCCCAGCTCCGGCGGGCGCTCTCGTCCGTGGCGCGCGCGGAGGATGATGCACGGCGCGTCGGCGGGGCCCGTCACCGCGAAGCGAAGCTGCGCGAGCAGCGCTTCCGGCAATGTGTGGACCAGTGACTCCACCTGCGCGACGGCATTCTCGCGCAGCACCCAGAGGCTCGCGGCCTCCGTGCGAGCGGCACGCGTGAGCTTCAAGTGGACGGAGAGTCGCCCCGGCGCGGCCGTGGATGTCCAGTCCTCCGCGGGCTCGGGGAGCCGCAGGTCCGTGAGCTGATACAGGTCCGTCCACGGGCCATCCGGCGCCGTCAGCCACGGGCCCTCTCCGGGAATGAGCAGCACGGTGCCAGGCGCGGGGACGAGCGTGCGCGCGAGCGGATGCGCGTGGCCCAGCTCCACCCATACGGAGTGCTGCCCCGGCACCGCGGGCACGAAGGCGAGCAGGCCGCCCACGCGGTCCATCGCACCGGTGAGCGTGAAGTAGGGCGGAGCGGACGCGCGCAACAGGGCTCGCCGTCCCTGCTTCTCCTCGGCGAAGCAGACCTCCTGCCGGTCACACCCCAGGCGCAGCAGCTCACCCGCGAGCGACAGCAGCCCGTCACCATCCACGGGCATGAACAACACTGGCCCCTGGGGCGCGTTCTCGACGGGCACCCGGCGCGAGGTCAGCAGCTCCGCCCAGCACGACACGGAGTCCTCCGGGCGAGGCGCCTTCGCATCGGTCTTGATGCCGAACGTGGCCAGCTCCGCGAGCACGGCCTTCGACAAGGGGGCCTGGGAGGTGACGTGGAGCACACCTTCGGCGGACCGACGGTAGCGGGCCGGCGTGGCCTGGACTTCCGGAGGGACGAGGCGGGAGGTCAGCGCGAGGTGGAGCGCTTCCTCGGTGGGAAACACGAGCGTGGACATCAGGCCTTCTGGCTCACCTTCTCGGCGGTGCTCTCGGACGTGGACTCGGGCTCGGCGACCTGGCCGGACGGGGTGTCGCGCTGGACGATGATGCGGCCCACCTCCGAGGCCTTGAGCGCGCCCCCGGCGATGAGCTGATCCACGAGGCGGCGGTGCTCCTCCTCGTGCTCCATGGGCAGCGCGTCGGAGTCGCTCTCATACTGGATGACGACGTCCTTGCGACCCGTCTGGGGATTCACCAGGAGGCGGAGGATGAGACTAGCCATGGGCCGGCTCCTTCTGCGGCGCCACCGTGGGCGCCAGGTGGACGAATGCCTCGCGGTCCAGCACCTTGCGCTCCAGCAGCAAGTCCCGCAACGCGACCAGGCGGGCCTTCTCGCGTTGGAGGATGTCGCGAGCCCGCGCACGCTGTTCCTCCAGCAGCGTATGCACCGCGACCTCCATCGCTGTGCGCATGCCATCGGAGAGCGCATGCCGCTCAGAGTCCCGTCCGGGGGCGTCGAAGCGCCGCACGGGCATTCCATCGCCGCCCATGCCAAGCATCTCCACCAGCTCGCGAGCAATCTCCGTGGCGCGCTCCAGGTCGTGCGCGCTGCCGATGGACAGGTCGTTCAGGAGCAACGCCTCCGCCTCGCGTCCGCCGAAGAGCATGCAGATGCTGTCAAGCAACTGGCTCCGCGTGACGACGTAGCGATGCGCCGGGTCCGCGTACTGCACGAAGCCGAGCATCCCCGCCAGGTCTCCGCGAATGCTGATGCGGTCGATGGCGGGAGCGCTGGGACAGAACAGCGCGCACACGGCGTGGCCGGCCTCGTGCGTGGCCACGACCTTCTCCTCGGCGGAGGTGAGCTCCGGCCGGTCCAGGAAGTCCGTGAGGGCCTTCTCCACGTCCACCGCCTCGGTGGGCGCCTGCGTTCCCTCGCGCAGCCTGCGTCGCGCCAGGGCCCGACACAGCGCCTGGATGTGGTCGCCGGAGAAGCGCGTGCCCGTGCCCTCGACGCGGTCTCCGGTGCGCTTCACTGCGTAGTCGAGCGCGCGCTCCGTCATGCCCAGGGCCAGCTTCTGGTTGTAGATGGACAGGATGGCCCGGCGGTCCGCGCTGTTGGGGTAGGGGATGCAGAGCTGGAACTCGAAACGGCCCGGGCGCAGCAGCGCGGCGTCCAGCGACTCCACGAAGTTGGTGGTGCCCACCACGAAGACGAGCTCCTCCTTGCGGAAGCCGTCCATCTCCGTGAGGAGCTGGTTCACCATGGAGTGCTCCACGCCGGAGCCAGTGTACGTGCCGCGCGCCGCCGCGAAGGAGTCCAGCTCGTCGAAGATGATGATGCTGGGCGCGGCCTGTCGGGCCCGCACGAAAATCTGGCGGAGGTTCTCCTCGCTCTCGCCCACCCAGCGGCTCTTCAGCTCCGGGCCGCTCACCACAATCACGGCCGCGCCCAGTGACGACGCCATCGCCTTGGCGAACAGCGTCTTGCCGGTGCCCGGTGGGCCCCAGAAGATCATTCCCCGGGGCAGAAGGCCCTCCACGCGCTTCACCGCCTCCGCGTCCGTCAGCGTCTCCTTGTGCGCGAGCACGTCGAGAATCTCGCGCTGGAGTCGCTCCTTCACCTTCGCGTAGCCGCCAATCTCCGTGTGCAGGTCAATCTCCGGCACATTGAGCGAGCCGCTCAGCGTGGCCGAGCGGAGCTGCGCGAAGGCGGGGCGCGCGTCGCTGGGATAGTCCTCGCCGGTGATGGCCCCGAGCAGCCGTCGCAGCCTCACGGCATTCACTCCGGACACGTGCTTGTAGAGCGAGTACGGCTGGAGGCCCCGGCCGAACTTGCGGCACTCGCGCTGGGTGACGAGGTAGCGCAGCCGCTCGCGACTCACGCCGAGGATGCTCTCCTTGTGGGGGAACAGGTTCTCGATGACGCGCGGCAGGGGGAAGGACGGGTCCTTGAAGCCCACCCAGAGCATCTCCGGGTTTTCATACAGCAGCGGAATCACCTCGCGCGCCTCGGAGGTGAGGCCACCGCTGCTGGTGGTGAGCAGGTCGAGGTGGGGCAGCACGACGATGCGCTCACGCACCGCGCCTCGCACCGCGTCGCGGAGCTGGCCGATGAGCGTGGCCATCATGCTGGGCGCGGGCATTCCAGGGGGCGGCTCCGCGGCGGCGCGGCCGTCCAGGTAGAGGAACTGCTTGCCGTCCTTCTTCAGCCTGTCTCGCAGGCACTTGTAGAAGTACGGCGTCAGCTCCTTGTCCGCCTCCACCATGACGGGCAGGCCCCGCAGCAGCGCCTCGCACAAACGGCCCAGCTCCGCGGGATAGGCGGCCTCCACCGCCGCGAAGGGCGTCAGCTCCGTGGGCAGGGACTCCTCGGGGATGCGCTGGCTCATACGCGCACCTTGATGGTGAGCGAGCCTGTCGCCGCGTCCTCGTGGATCTCCTCCACCGTGCCCAACTGCGACGCGCGCACCTTGAGGGCCTCGCCCGTCACCTTGTTGGCGATGGAGTCCAGCTCCGACTTGAGGTCCCTCAAGCGCCCTTCCAGCCTGCGGGTGATGTCCTCGCGGAGCGACTCGGTGGCGTCCTGGGTCCGGTCCTCCAGCTTCGCGCGGGCCTTCTCTCGCGCCAGCTTCTTCGTCGCATCGGAGCCGTCCGGGGTGTGGGAGAGGACCTCGCCCGTCGCTCTCAGCTCCACCTCCTCCGCGTCCGACAGCGTGACGCTGACCTCGCCAGTCGTGACGTCCACGGCCACGCGCACGCCGTCGGCCTCGAGGCGCACCGCCACGTCACCTTCCTGCTTGAAGCCACGGTTCGCCAATTCCGCGGCGAGCAGGCCCGCCGTCTCCTCGCGAGACAGCAAGGGCAACAGCTCCAGCTTGGAGCACACGCCGTCTTCCGCCTGGACGATGCGGTTGAGGGACTCGGAGACGGAGACTCGATAGGCGCGGCTCATGGGGCGCTCTCGGCGGAAGGGAGGGGGAGGGTATCCGGAATCGTTTCGACGGGCGTCGCCAGGTCCGTGGTCAGCTCCCGCTCGCGGTCCGATGCGAGGCGGAAGCCGGGCTCACCGAAGGACGCCCACGCGGAGAGCAGCAACTGCGCGCCCTCGTAGCCGTCGTCGAAGAAGCGCACCGCGCGGTGCTCGGCGTCCCAGCGCGCCAGCCGTCCGAGCGCGCGCAGGCTCGCGCCCGCCGCCCGGCGTGCCTCGGCCTTCACACTCAGCGACGCGCGAGGAGACAGGCTCGACACCCACCGCGACGCGGGCTGGTCCACCAGGGGGCGCAGCGCGTCCAGCACGAAGCCCGCGAGGTCCCTGCGGCCCGCGCCATCCACGGCATCGAGGAACGCGTCCAGCACTCGCTCCTGCGCGGTGCCCAGGTCGACCAGTTGCTTGGGCTCGATGAGCCGTCCCTTGGCTTCCTCCAACCGTCGCCACCGGAGCGCCAGCTCATCCTGGAGCGCCTCCAGCAACCACCCGCCCCCCGCGAGCAGCGGCGCGAAGTGCTCCGCGTCGAGGGTGCCGGGCGCGGCGACGAACAGGTCGGGGAACGCCAGCCTGCAGAGGATGGAGCGCTGGAACTGGGGCTGAAGGGAAATCGCCGGAGCGCAGGCCGTGCCCGCCACCAGCCGGCAGCACAGGAAGAGGAACAGCTCGTCGGCGAGCGTCGGCGGTGCGTCCACGTCCAGGGGCCGGTGGCCGGGCACCACGAGCGGCTGCTCCACGAGCCAGCGCAACGTGTGAAAGCACAGCGCGGAGAAGCGCAGCTCGGGGGCACGGTGTCGCTCCCAGAGCCGTGAGGGGCCCGACTCTCCAGGCTCGCCGGAGTCGGAGGACAGGTGACGTCGCCGGTGCGCCCCTCCGCAGCGGGCCAACGCCAGGACGGTGCCCCGGGCCAGCGTGTCGCGCAGCGAGGCGAGGGCGCCGGGGCTCAAGCGCGCGGCGATGGTGTGGCGCTCGCGCAGCAGGTCCTCCACGGGCGCGTACTGGCCCAGGCCCATGACGGCGCGCGCGAGCGTGAGCAGCCGGCGCTCGGAGGGCGAGACGCGCGTCATGGACGGAGTCGGTCCGCGAGGTCGGGCCAGCCGTTGACGATGAGCCGGCCCTCGACGAGGTGCATCTCCGCCGTGTTTGGCGCGGTGAACGTCGGGTCCTCGGGCGAGTAGCGCGGGGTGAGGAAGTGCATGACCTGGTTGCTGGAGCCAATCCACCGCCGGCGCGTCTCCGGCAGGTCCTTCTCGTAACGCCCATCCACCAACAGGTCCAGGCTGGCGAGCAACCGCTCGACGTCCGGGTTCGACTGGGCCCTCAGCTCCGCGAGCGTGTAGCCGCTGAAGACCATGGTGCTCAGCCCCCCCGCGCGCAGGTGCTCACAGAGGTCCGCGGCGGGGCCGGGCTGGGAGAAGGGCTCGCCTCCCAGCAGCGAGAAGCCCTCGATTCCGGGCGTCGCGAGCACCCGGGCCGCGAGGGCTTCCACCGTCACGACGGTGCCACGCTCCATCGCGAACATCTCCGGGTTGCAGCACCCGGGACAGCGCAGCGGACACCCCTGGAGCCAGAGCGCGAAGCGGCGCCCCGGCCCTTCCGCCTCGGTGCGAGGAACCTGCTGGGCGACCCGGAGCACCGGGCCAGGAGAAGACGCGTCCGCGGTCGAAGACATGGGAGCCGTCCGCAGCATGCCAGGAACGGCGGGTACCGCCCATCATCCCAGCCGGGAAGGGACCTTGCCGCCGTCGCGCTGGATGCCTGGTTCCATGCGTGGAGCGCTGGAGTTCCCGGACCCGAGCACCCCGCGAAGCGAGTCCCTCATCCGTCCGCCGAGTCGCAAGTCCAACGCCCTGGCCACCGGAACGTCCGCACGGCACTTGGGACAGCGCGAGGCCTCCTCGCGAATCTTCGCACCACACCCGGCGGGACACGCGCGTCTCGAGCGCGCTTCCAGCCGGTACGCCGCGAGCCCCGCCACGCCGCATGCGAGGGTGAAAAGCAGCACGAGCGCCAGCGACAGAGGAGCCCAGAGGATGGCCACCGCCGCCAGCCCCAGGCCGACGAAGTCCTCGGTGCGCAGGAGCCAGCGCCGGGGATGCAGCACCTCTGTCTCGAGCTGGTCCACGCGCGTGTGAAGCCACTGCCGCACCGACAGCGTGGACACGGCGACGAACGCACCCACCGCGCCCACGGCCCACGGAGGAAGCTGCTCCGTCCCCACGCCGAGCGAGGCGAGCGCCACCGTGGCGCCGCTGCCCGCGCTCAGCGCGAACTGCGCCAGGCCCAGCACCATGCGCAAGTCGCTGTCGCGCTGGGTGTACATCTCGAACGCGAGCAACGCGACGAAGGCCCCGAGCGCCTGGGGCGTCGCGAGCCACATCAGCTCCGGTGGCAGCGACAGGTAGTGGTAGTGCGCGGCGAGCGCGAGCAGCAGCAGGCTGCCTCCCGCCCGGGTGCCGGACGCGCCGCTCAGGCCGATGACCTGGGAGGCGAGGGCGAACGTGAGCATGGTTCAGCGCCCTCCCATGGGCGCGGCGAGGAAGCCCTGCGCGAGTCCCAGCGACTGGAGCACGTACAGCACCAGCAGCACCGACGCGGCGGTGAAGGTCAGCAGCATCAGCATCCACCCCACCAGGAGGCCCATCTCCCAGAAGGCGACGGAGACACCGCGCGCCTCGCGCTCGGTCTGCCACGCGAGGTAGCGACGCGCGAAGAGGCCGGCGAGCGCGACCTGGCCCGCGCTGATGGCGACCTTGGCCAGCGCGCCGAAGGCCGGAATCAGCGTCAGCAATTCGAGCACGAGGACGGACAGCGCCACGAAGCAGCCCGCGGCCAGGCGCAACGTCCACCGGGAGACCAGCCGCCGCTGGGGCGTGAGGAGCTGGAGCGCGGGCGTCACCAGCGTCACGCGCAGCCACACCAACGCGGCCACCAGCAGCAGCGACGTGAGCAGGGGCACCCAACTGGCGACCAACGCGGCGAGCGCGACAAACGCCACGGCGATGCCCAACCTCACCGTGGCCCGCTCGGAGGCGAGCTGGTGGATGACCTCGCGGTCCGTGGGGTTTGGCAGCGTCTGCTCGGCGCACCGGGGACACGGCCGACCGCGCAGCGCGGTGCCGCCTGGAATCCGCTCGGCGCACCGGCGACAGCGCCCGCTCAAGAGCAGCGCGAGCTCGTGCTCCTCGCTCCGGGTGCTTCGAGCGGTCGCGGTCATCGTCAAAGGCATCGGCCCCCTCATCGGCGTGTCCACATCATGCCCCGGGCGCTGAAGCGAGTCAGGTACGGTGAAGGCCCCATGCCCGGTCGCCCGGCCGTCGTACTCGAAGGTCCTGTCCATGCGTTTCCAGCCAGTCCCGCTGCTGCTTCGTGACGGTCGCTCCGCCCTCGTCCGGGAGGCGACGCGAGAGGACGGGGCCGCGCTGCTCGCGCTGGAGCGCGCCCAGGTCCTGGCCCGGCACGGCGTCGTGAAGCGCCTGGACGAATTGCCCGAGGACGCGGAGGCCTTCCTGGCCCAGCGGGAGGCCGCGGGGCTGCACCGGCTGGACGGCCACGCGTTCCCCCTCGTCGTGACGGACGCGCACGGCGCGCTCCTGGGCGAGGCCTCCATCCTCCGTCAGGGCTTCCAGATGCTGCGCCACTCGGGCGTGCTGGGAATCGGCGTGCATCCCTCGGCCCAGGGACTGGGGGTCGGCCGGGCCTTGATGGACCACCTGCTCACCTGGGTGCGCACCCACCGAGACCCGGATGGGGGCGCCGTCACCCGCGTGGAACTCCACGTCCGGGCCGACAACGCCAAGGCCCTCGCGCTCTATCGCTCCCTGGGCTTCGTCACCGAGGGCACCCAACGGGAGCACCTGCGCGTCGACGAAGGCACCTATGTCGATGGCATCCTCATGGGCCTGCTGCTCGACGCGCCGGAGGCCTGAGTCGACTTCAACCCGCTTGCTCGCTTCCGGGCCGGTGCTCTCCTGTGCCTGGCGCCGGAATGGTCGGTGGCGAATCTTCTGGCGCCGCAATTTCCCAGCAAGGCTTCATCCCTGCAGTAGAGTGCCGGAGTCATGACGCGGCCTGTGTCCGCCTACGCCCCTCGAAGCGAGCGCAAGCCGTTGTACGTGAAGGTGGTGACGCAGCCCGCCCTTCCGGGGTGCTGGGCCGTCAACATCAGCGAGACGGGTATTGGCCTCATCGCCACGCCGCGGGGCCCGCAGGAAGGGCCGCGCGAGGGCGAGTCGGTGGAGATGTCGTTCTCCCTGCCGGACTCGAACGAGCACATCCGCGCGCGAGGGGACGTGCGCTGGCGCCACGAGTCGGGCGGCGCGGTGACGGCGCTCGGCGTCTTCTTCCACTCGTTCGAGGGCTCCGACGGGGTGAAGCTGGCGCGCTACCTGTCGATGGCACGCCTCCAGGTGGTGGTGGCGTTCGCCAGTGACGAGGAGGCGAGGGACATCCGCGCGGCGCTGGAGGGGCAGGCGGTGCCGCACTTCGCGGCCAGCGCGGAGGAGGCCCATGCGCTGCTGGCGCGCGGTGACGCGTCCGCGCTCCTGGTCTGCGGACGCGAGGAGGCTCGGGCGCTGGCGCTGGTGGAGGGGCTGGCCACCGCGAGCGCGGACGTGGAGCTGTCCGGCGCGGTGCCTCCCTCGGACCTGGCTTCGCGAATCATCTACTGCGCGCCCGCTGCCCCGGAGCGACTGGTGGCGCTGTTCAACGCGGGCCTCGTGTTCCGGACGCTCGGCGAGTCGCCCTCGCGAGAGGCCGTGCGGCAGGCGGTGCTCCAGGCCGGGCGCGAGCGCGGGGTGCGCACCGAGCAGTGGCGGATGACGCTGGAGCTGGAGCGCAACCTGCTGCGGGAGCGCGCGCTGTCACAGGCCCGGCCGCAGGAGCCGGGCGGGCGGGGCGAAGAGGACGTGGGGCTGCGCAGCGAGGCCATGCAGCGGGTGATGGAGATGGTGCGCCTGGTGGCCCCTCACCACGTGGCGGTGCTGCTCCAGGGCGAGACGGGCACGGGCAAGGAGGTGCTCGCGCGCATCCTCCACCGGCACAGCGGACGGGAGGAGCTGCCGCTGGTGGTGCAGGACTGCGGCGCGCTCACGGAGACGCTGCTGGAGAGCGAGCTGTTCGGCCACGTGAAGGGCGCCTTCACCAACGCGGTGGCGGACCACCCGGGCCTGTTCGTCCTGGCCAACGGAGGCACCATCTTCCTGGACGAAATCGAGAACACGACGCCCAACCTCCAGGCGAAGCTGCTGCGCATCCTGGAGACCGGCGACGTGCGTCCGGTGGGCGGCACCCAGGTGCGGCACGTGGACGTGCGCGTCCTGGCCGCCAGCAACAAGGATTTGGGGGAGGAGGTGCGCGCCGGACGCTTCCGCGCGGACCTCTTCTATCGCCTCAACAGCTTCACCATCGACATCCCCCCGCTGCGGGAGCGGCCCGAGGATGTGCCGGAGCTGGCGCGCTACTTCCTCCAGGTGTTCAACCGGGGCCTTCGCCGCACCGCCAGCGGCATGTCCCAGGACGTGGAGGACCTGCTGCGCGCCTACCCCTGGCCGGGCAACGTGCGCGAGCTGCGCAACGTGCTGGAGCGAGCCGTGCTGCTGTCGCGTCCGGGAGAGGTGGTGTCGCGTCGCCTGCTGCCCCCGTCGCTGGTGACGGTGTCCCCGGTGCGCAACGAGATGGCGGGAGACGGCTCCTTGCGAGCGCGCCTGGAGCGGGTGGAGCGCGAGCTCATCCGCGAGGCCCTGGAGCGCCACGGCGGCGTGCTGCGCCGGGCGGCCGTGGCGCTGGGCATGGACCCCGTGACGCTGGGCCGCAGGGCCCGGCGCCACGGGTTGTGGAAGGCGGACTGAGTCCCGCCATCCCTAGTGGGCGCGCACCCATTGGAGGATGGGCTGCCACACGCGCTGGCGGGCCGTGTTCGCCAGGAACAGGTCCGCGTGCCCGAAGTCGAGCGCGCGCGACGACGTCGGCAGGTCGCGCACGACGAGCGACGTGACGTCGGTGCTGCCCAGGAGCGTCGCGGAGTGCACGCCGTACTCACCCACGCCGCCGCCCGCGCCCACGTACAGCACCGGCACCTTCACGCTCTTGAGGTGGTCGTCGTAGGGCACGTTCAGCCCGCACGTCCACGCCTCCGACTCCACCACCTCGTTGAGGCTCTGGTAGGGCGCCGCGCGCTGGGCGTACTCATAGAGGTAGGGCTCGGACGTGTACTTCAGGCTGCCCGGCAGGCCCGACGCGTCGGGGATGCCGGCCATCAGGTGGTAGCCCGGGGTGAGCGGCTGGAGCGGCGCCAGCAGCGCGTAGGTGGCCGCCGCGGAGACGATGGCGGCGCGCCGGTTGGAGGGACGGCCGGTGCCCGGGCCGAAGACGTCATCCGGCAGCAGCGGGGAGGGCGCGTCCGGCGCAGTGGCGGCGAACATTCCGATGTACTGGAGGGTGATGCCGGGCGCGGAGCCCAGGAGGCCGCCCTCCGTGACGCCCGAGTCGCGCCGGGCCTTCAGCGCCGTGTGACGCTCACACGCCCACTGCTGCTGCTGCGCGAACTGGGGCGCATGGCGCACCGCCATGTCCACGGGGATGAAGCCGTCCACCTGCCGCAAGAGCTTGGGCAGCCGCGCCTCCGAGTTGAGATAGGCATAGGCCACCATCGTCCCCCGGCTCCACGAGAGCAGGTTCATCGAACCCAGGTTGCCGCCCGCGAGCCGCAGCGTCCGCGCCAGCAAGAGGCCCGTGCCCACATCCTTCGCGTGCGTGCCCAGGTTCCACCCCGCCATGAAACCGAAGTCCGTCGTGCCCGCCGGCACCCCGACCCACCGCATGTCGATGCCCCACACGTCCACGCCCTCCTGGGCCAGGTACGCGGCGATGGACTGGTTCACCGGCACGTACGCGGAGTCGACGCTGGAGAGGAACGCCGCCTCGAAGCCCCACGCATCGCCATGCACCATGAACACCGCCCGGCTCGCCCTGGCGGGCACCCACGGCGCGCGCTCCTTCACCACCCGGTGCACCGTGATGGTGTCGTGCACCCCAGGACCTACCTTCAGCTCGAAGCGGTAGTGCGCCACATCGCCAAACACATGCTGGCGTGAAGCCTGCTGGGTGGAGGCCGTGCTGGCCACCCCGTCCAGCGCGGAGGCACCCGACACCAGCGCCGCCGTCGCGCTGTCGCGTAAGTCCTCCGAGGCCTCAGGCGACTCGGAAATTCCACAACCCAACGACAACAATGTCAGGCCAACAAACAGGCTGAACCACGAACGCATAGGGACCTCGAATCGAAGAAGAGAGGGTTCGGAGGAAGGCGCGTGTTGACTGGCCTTGGGACCCGCCCCGCTGTGTCACCCGCAGAGCAGAATCCGCGCCAGACATTGAACACATGAATCCCTTGGAGTGTCGTCTATCCCTGGACTCCACGCTTGTTGTCCACTGTGAAGCACCCGTCTGACATGCCCTGCCAGGTGTGGCGCCGATGACCCCGCTTCACGACTGAAGCAGGGGCATCACGGCTGTGCCGCCAGAGGTCCTGGCGCGGTGGTGCGGGCCCGTTCGAACCGAGTCACGCGCTGGAGGACGTGGGGAGTGCCGTGCTTTGGACAACGTCCTGGGGGGAGGGGAGAGTGCTGAACACCCGGGGTCGCGGTGGCCTCCCGGGGACGGAACGCCGGGTCCACATCCAGGTGTCCCCGCCGGGCGGTGGGCGGCGCGTCCGACGAGCCGCTCGACGCCCCGCGGGCAGAAAGTGGAGGCGTCATGGTGGAGCCCCGTTTCGAGCGCAACCTGGGCGTCATCAGCTCGGAAGTGATGGCGCGGCTGGCCCGCACGCACGTCGTCGTCGCCGGGGTGGGGGGCGCCGGAGGCCAGTGCGCGGTGGACCTGGCGCGGCTGGGCCTGGGGTGCCTGACGCTGGCGGACTTCGACATCTACGAGCGCCACAACATGAACCGGCAGGTGGGCTGCTTCGAGAGCACGCTGGGCCAGTCCAAGGTGGACGTGGTGGCGCGGATGTGCCTGGACATCCACCCGGCGCTGCGGCTGCGGCGGGTGGAGGCGGGCATCACCGAGGCCAACGTGGACGACGTGCTGGCGGGCGGCGAAGCCCTGCCACCGGTGGACTTCGTGGTGGAGGTCATCGACATCGCGGGCGCGGGCGCGAAGCAGGCGCTCCACCGCGCGTGTCGTGAGCGCGGCGTGCCGGCGATGACGGGGCTGATGCTGGGGTTTGGCGCCGCGCTGCATGTCTTCCAACCGGATGCGCCGCTGTACGAGCAGCTCTACATCCTCCCGGATGGCCGCGTGGACCTGCCGGCCATCATTCCCCACCTGGGGAGTTATCTGTTGCAGGACGCCATGGACGCGTGCTTCGCGGGACGAGGGCACGCCCCCACGTGCGTCGTCGGAGCGACGACGGCCGCGGGGATGATGGTGAGCGAGCTGATGCGCGGGGTGATGCTCGGCGCGCGCGCGATGGTGTCCTGGCCGGAGTACCTGTACGTGGACCTTTTCGACCACCGCTACGTGCGAGCGGCCGTCAGTCCGACGAAGCAGCCAGCGCGTCAGCCCATGTGAGTCAGGCTCGGGGCCGACGCGCCGCGCCTGTCAGGCTCACACCACGCCGCGCCTGCGCGCCTCCTCGATGACCTTCGAGCCATCCACGCCCAGGCTGTCGGAGAGCAGCGGAGCGACCTGCTCGGCGCGCTGGTGCACGCGCTGGAGCGTCTCGTCGTGGGTGCGCGTGACGATGTTGATGCCGGCGATGATGACGCGCTGGAGGTTGTACTGCAGGTCGTTGCCCTCGACGATGGCGTGAATCTGGGTGAAGAGCGGGCGCGCGTCGGTCTGGAAGGCGGACAGGTTGTTGCGCTGTTCGCTGTTGGGCACCGCGGACTTCGAGGACAGGCTCGCCACCAGCACCAGGGGCGGTTTGAGTCGCTCGTGCGTCTCGCGCATCTGCTGGAAGACGGCGTGGAGGTCTTCCCGGTTGGGTGGGGACTCCCAGCGCAGGAAGAAGACCCTGTCGATGATGGCGGTCTTGTAGACGGGTGACGTCATGGCGAACTGCCGCTCCTTCGCAGGACCGTTGCCCCCGGGGCCGTTTCACCGCGTGCTGCCATGCGGTGCCGGGCGGTCTGCCAGGGCATCCTGGGTTCGCCGCGTCACGGCGGAAGCCTCCCCAAAGGGCGGGCATCGCCGGGCGGACAGAGGCCTCCCCTCCAGGCGTCACCGACTGTCCGCGCCAAAGCAAAAGCCCCCGCCGGAGCAGGGGCTTTAGGGGTACTGGGCGAGGCTCCCCTCAAGTGAGGAGAGGAGCCTCGCGGGACGTCAGTTGCCGGAGATCTTCTTCTCCTCCACCTGGGTGGCCGCGATGGCCTCCTCGGTGAAGACGATGGGCCGCCACTGCTTGTTGGAGAACAGCTCCGTCTGGTCGAAGAAGTACGGCGACGCGGGGTCGCTGGACTCGCTGTAGGTCAGCACCGCGCGGCCATTGATGCCCGTGGGGGTGAACTCCATGGCCATGATGAAGCTGCTGCCGTTGTTGACGTTGTAGCCGGTGCTGGTGAGGTTGGTGCGGGAGTTGAGCGGCGTGCCGCGCACCGCGCTGAAGTCGGAGTCGGGCGTGGTGGACTTGAGCGTGCCCCACGAGACGACGTTCGCCGTGCCGTCGTAGGCGCCGCCGCCGTGGATGGGAATCTTCCGGCCGTTCACGCGGGTGGTGTACTGCGACTCACCCAGCGGCGCGTCCACGGGGATGCCGGCGACCTGGAGGCGGTACACCGCCGCGGCCAGGGCGAGCATCGACGGGTCCGAGCCCGTCTGGGGCTCGGCGACCAGCGTGTGCGGCGTGGCGATGGGCTGCGCCACGTCGAAGGGCACCGCGAACGGCGTGCCGGTGCTGGACGGGGAGCCGGGGCCGTTGGAGAGGGCGGCCATGCTGAAGTGGCCGCTGAACTCGCGCCACAGGGCCGCGCCCTTGCTGCCCACGTCGTAGCGCATGTCCCAGGCGGCCAGCGCCGCGCAGCCCGCGCGGATGTCCACCACGGTGGTGTTGTAGAGCACCGTCGTCTTGCCCGTGCAGCGCGCGACGACCTGGTCCCTCAAGAGCTCCGCCATCATGCCGCGGTTGCCGAGGATGGCGTTCTCCAGCTCCGCGGTGGTGAACTTGTTGTCCGAGCCGGACGCGCCGTTCTGCTCCATCAGCAGCACGGCGTTCATGCGCGTGCGCGGCGACTGGCCCACGTCCTCCAGGCCATGCAGCGGCGAGTAGCCGGTGAGCGGCGCGTTCGGGTTGGCCAGCCAGTAGCTGTCGTTCGCGTTGAAGACGAAGTCGCGGCGGGCCAGCTTGGGAACGCCGCTGAAGGGCACCAGGCCGGGCCCGCGGGCACCGGCGGCGTCACGCCACTCGTTCTCCGGGTTGCTGCCGTCGAGCAGCACCAGGCCCATGCCCTGCCAGATGGCGGTGGTCGTCGGGTCCAGGCCGCCGGAGGCCGCGCGCCACGTGCCGATGGCGGTGGGGGTGAGGTTGGGGGTGGGCGTCGCGTCCGTGTACCAGACGTTGCCGGCCCGGTCCGCCGCCATGGTGTTGACCCAGGGGATGCCCTGGATGTTGGCGTAGACGTTCTGGAACTCCTCCAGGTTCTTGGCCCGGTTCATCCCGACGAACTGGGTGACGAGCTGGGTGTTGTCCAGGTTGGCGTCGCGGTAGCTGAGCACCGTCTGCTGGGTCCACTCGGCGGTGCCGGGGATGACGATGATGGGGCCGTAGTGGCTGCTGTAGAAGCGCTGGGTGATGTTGGTCACCGAGCCCTCCGGCAGCTTCACCAGGATGGTGATGTCGCGGGAGCTCATGGCCCGCTCCTCGGTGCCGTACTTGTACCGGGTGGGGTTGCCGGGCACGAGCTGCAGCCCGTAGAGCGTCATGCGCTGGCCGGAGGAGAACGTGTGCGTCCACGCCACGTTCTCGTTGAAGCCGATGAGCACCGCGGGCACGCCCAGGAGGCCCACGCCGTACACGTTGAGCTGGCCGGGCACGGTGAGCTGGCTCTCCCAGAGCTTCAGCTCGCCTTCCCAGGGGAAGTGCGGGTTGGCCACCACCATGCCGTGGCCGGACGCGGAGCGCTCCGCGCCAATGGCCCAGCCGTTGCTGCCGACCTGGCTGAAGTCCGGACGCTCAATCTTGAAGCTGCCCGGGACGGGGCGGCCCTCGGAGCCCGCGCCGGGGATGGGCGGGGTGGCCGCGGCGATGGCGAGGATGAGCTGGTAGCTGCTGGCCGCGAGGCCCACGCTGATGTCGTAGGCGAGCAGGTCCACGCCCTGGATGGGCTTGACCCAGGGGGCGTTGGTGCAGGGCGCGGGGAGCTGCGCCGCGGGCGTCTCCGACAGGTACTTGTTGAAGCCCGCCGCGTAGCCGTTGAACATCTCCTGGATGTCGGCCGGCAGGGTGGGGAAGGCCGCCTGGGCCTTCTCCTGGAGCTGGAGGACGCGGTAGCCGAAGTCGCTGCCCGCGTAGGTGTTGCCGGGGCCCGGCCCCAGGTAGCGCGCGCGCTCACCGCGGACCTTGATGATCTGATCCGACAGGATGCAGACGTGGTCCTTCGCGAACGCGTAGCCTTGCCCGTACGACAGGCTGCCCATGTCGTTGGCGATGATGTGCGGGATTCCGTGCGACGTGCGCCGGATGGTGGCCTCGTACTTCGGAGGGCCTTCTTCCACGGGTGGCGTCACCGGGCCGCCGTCATCATCCTCACCACATGCGGTGGCGAAGACGAGGCTCAGTCCGGCGAGAAGGGGGAGGTGCCAGCGGGAGCGCCCGGACTTCCAGGTCGCCCCCCGCGAAGAGGACACGGAATGGTTTGGAGGCATGGATGACAATGAGCGTAGGAAGGGGCTGATCCGCACGTCAAAAGTTTTCTGAGGTTTGACTTTTCCTGGGAGCCTGGAGTCAGACGCACCGCGGCACGAAACGCCGCAGTGAGGGACGGGCAGTGAGGATTCACTGTGCTAGGAGAGCGCGAATATGACGACCGAGCAGCCGCGTGCCCGCCGCCCGCGCCGCCACTTCTCGATGATTCGCACCTTCGTGCTCGCCGACTTCGTGACGCTCGGCAACGGCTTCGCGGGAGCGGGGACCATCCTCGCCGCGATGCAGTACCTGGCCACGTGGCGTGTGGGCTTCCTGTGGGTGGCCTTCGCGTTGATGCCGGTGGCGCTGGTGATGGATGTCCTGGACGGGAGAATCGCCCGGTGGCGCTACAAGAAGTCGCCGCTGGGGGCCGACCTGGACTCCCTGGCGGACGTCATCTCCTTCGGCATGGCGCCCGCGGCGCTGGCCTTCGCGGTGGGGATGCGGGGGGCGCTGGACGTGGCGGTGCTCCTGTACTTCGTCGCGTGCGGCATCAGCCGGCTGGCGCGCTTCAACGTCACGTCGGCGGAGCTGGCGGACGCGACGGGGAAGGTGAAGTACTTCGAGGGGACGCCCATTCCCACCAGCCTGGCGCTGGTGATGGTGCTGGCGGCGGCCACGTGGATGGGGCGCATTGGCGACACCCTGCTGGGTGGGGCGTGGGACGTGGGGCCGGTGGTGCTTCATCCCCTGGTGCTGCTGTATGCGGCCAGCGGCAGTGCCATGATCAGCAAGACGCTGCGAATCCCGAAGATTTGAAAGTGAACGGGGCGGCCCCCCCTGACACCGGGATTGCCCTTCGTGGGTGGTTGCCCGCCCACGGGTGGGTGCCTAGCTTGGCCAACTGATCCGCTCCAGTGCCTCGTTCGAGGCTTGCGGGGCGGAACCGGGCGATGGGCGTGGGGAAGGGGTGGAGGCCATGACGGGGCGCTGGGGCATTTGGGCCCTCGCGGTGTTGGGGCTGGTGGCTGCCGCGGGGTGTGCTGATCGTGAACGGTCGTCCCTCGCGGACGGTCGGCTGACGGCGACTCCGGGCGGGATGGACTTCGAGAAGGTCGCCCTCTTCGATGCGCGCGAGACGGAAATCTCGCTGCGCAACGTGGGCCGGGCCCCTGTCGATGTGAACGAGGTCTGGGTGGAGGGCCCGGAAGGGGCCTACCGGGCGGAGTTCACGCACGAGGGGCCACACAGCCTGGCGCCTGGCAGCGCGTGCGCCCTGCGCGTGCGCTTCGCGCCCATGAAGGCGGGCGGCCAGGATGCGTTCCTCGTCGTGCGCTCGGACACGCGCATCGAGCCGCTGATGCGCATCCCCCTGGCGGGCCTGGGCATCGACGCGTGGGCTCGGGTGTCGCCCCGCATGCTCGACTTCGGGCGGATTGAAGCGGACTCGACGAAGACGCTGGTGCTGACCTTGGAGAACCCCACGGAGCTGCCCGTGGAGGTGACGCCCCGCCTGGTCGGCGCGGACCGGGCGGAGTTCGTCGCGGGCCCCGTCGTCGTGGCCCCGGGCGGTAGCGCGGAGCTGCCCCTGACGTTCAACCCCGTGCGCGTGGGCCGCAAGCAGGTGGCGCTGGCGGTGACGCCGTGCCGGGGCTGCGCGGATGTGACGGTGCAGGTGGCCGCGGAGGCGCTGGAGCAGGCCGTCATCGCCGAGCCGCCCGTGCTGGACTTCGCGGCGGTGCCGGTGGACCGAGAGGCCTTCCGCGAGTCTCGCATCCACAACATCAGCACCGAGCCGATGACCGTCACGCGGCTCACGCTCGACGGGCTGGATGCCTCCTTCTCCCAGGCGAACGCGGGCTTCCCGCTGGTGCTCCAGCCCGGCGAGGTGCGCGGCTTCCAGTTCCGCTACAGCCCCGGCCACATGGGCCCCGCGGACGACATGGCCCGCTATCACGTGGTGAGCAAGCGGCACCCCACCACCGACGTGAAGCTCAGGGGCTTCGGCGGCGCGTCGGAGCTGTGCGTGTCGCCGATGACCTACGACTTCGGCACCCAGCCCCTGGGCTCGAAGACGCGCGTCATCGTCAACGTGAAGAACTGTGGCTCCTCCAACGCGGGGGCGCTCACGCTGGAGTCGCTGGCGTGGCAGCCGGACCCCTCGGGCGCGCTCCAGTTCAACAACACCCCGCTGGCCATGCCGCTCACGCTGCAGCCGGGGCAGGAGGTCAACATCTCCGTCTTCTACGAGCCCATGCGTCCGGGCGCGGCGACGGGCGTGCTGGTGCTGACGACGAACGCGTACTCGGCCGCCACGGTGGAGCTGGACTTCCAGGGCACCGCGCAGGAGCACGCGCCCTGCGACCTCACGGTGACGCCGCTCGCGCTGGACTTCGGCACGGTGCCTCCGGGCCGGGGCGCGGTGCTGGGCGTGAAGCTGGAGAACAAGGGCACGGACCTGTGCCCGGTGAAGAACATCCAACTTCGCGACAACGGCGGCGGCAGCTTCCGCATGCCGGGTGGGGACCTCTTCGGCGTCATCATCTACCCGGGGGACTGGTTCAGCTTCCAGGTGGCCTTCCAGGCGCCTCATGACGGCGGAGACTTCACGGGCATGCTCCAGGTGGAGCAGATGGACCCCGTCAATCCCGTCATCTTGGTGCCGCTCCTGGCCCACTCGCAGGCGACGTGTCTGATGGCGTCGCCCTGGTACGTGGACTGGGGCGTGGCGCGACGCGACTGTCCGCCCGAGCCGCGCGAGGTGAACTACCTCAACGCGTGCACCATGCCGGTGACGGTGTCCAACGTGTGGATTGGCCCGGGCACGACGGACGGCGAGTTCACCCTGGGCGGAGTGCCCGCGCCCATGCCCTTCACGCTGCAGCCCGGCGACGCCTTCACGGTGGACCTGGACTACGCCGCGCAGGTGTACGGCATGAACCTGTCGCCGCTCTACGTGAGCTCCAGTGATTTGCCCGCGCCGCTCTTGGTGCCGCTCATCGGCGAGTCCTCCAAGCGCACGGACAAGACGGACACCTTCACCCAGCAGGACGTGAGCAAGGTGGACGTCCTCTTCGTCGTGGACAACACGGCGTCCATGGTGGAGGAGCACCCGCGCCTGGTGTCCGCCATCCCCTCGTTCGTGGACGCGGCGCGCGCCAAGCAGGTGGACATGCACGTGGCCGTCACCACGACGGGAATCACCCAGGTGGCGGCGACGTGCCCCGGCGGCGCGCAGGGCGGCGAGGCGGGGCGCTTCTTCCCCGTGGACAACGCGCGGCCTCGCATCCTCACCAACGGCATGCCCAACCTGACGGCGCTGCTCCAGCAGAACGTGCAGGTGGGGCAGTGCGCCCAGGTGGAGCAGGGCTTCGAGGCGATGCGCCGCGCGCTGTCTCCGCCGCTGGTGAACAACGCGGATGATCCCCGCACGCCGGCGGCGCAGGACGGCAACCTGGGCTTCCTGCGTGACTCGGCGGCCCTGGTCGTCGTGTTCGTGGGCGACGAGGATGACCACTCGCCGGACGCGGTGGATACCTACGTGCAGTGGGCGCAGCAGCGCAAAGGGCAGAACCAGCCCCAGCGCGCGACGTTCTACGCCATTGCCCCCACGGCGACGGCGTGCGGAACGGCGGGCGGCACCGGCACGCGCTACGCGGAGGCGACGGCGCGCACCGGTGGCGAGGTGATGAACGTCTGCGCGGCCAACTACGGGCCGCTCCTGGCCGCGGTGGCCAACAAGGCCTTCTCCGCGCAGGACCGCTTCCCGCTCAGCGACGCTCCGGAGCCGGGGAGCGTGACGGTGACGGTGGACGGCGCCCCGGTGACGACGGGCTGGCGCTACGACGCCCCCACCAACAGCGTCATCTTCACCCACGTGCCCGCGCCAGGCGCCAAGGTGGCCATCTCCTACCGTCGCTCCTGCGACGCGGGCTGAAGCAGGGGAGCAGGCGCGTCGTGTGCGCCAGTCGAAGGGCCGGTCATCCGGCCCTCGACGTTCATGTCGGTCCCGGGTGCTACAGGTCTGGCTCCGCCTGTGCGGATGACCAGAAAATTGGAGGGCTCCTCACGGTGTGTACCCTGAGGTCGTACCCGCGCCCGCCGAGGAGGCACCCGGTGATGTCCCCAGACTCCGAAAACACGAAGACGACGAGCGTGGCTCGCTCTTCCCCGGCGCGCGCCCCGGGCCTGCGGGTGATTCAGGGCGAGGGCCGCCGACAGCAAGAGCCGCTCGCTTCCCGGGATGCCGTCGCCCGCGCGTTGATGGAGGCGGGAGCGGACATGCTCCTGCGGCGAATCACGCCGGCCCGAGCCCAGGAAATCGAGCGTAAGGTGGACCGGGTCCTGGACCTGTTCGACAGGGTGGATGCGGCCCCGGTGCTGATGCCGGTGCTCAAGCGCCACCTGGACGAACTGGAGGCGCTGATGCGGGAGTCGCGCGAGGTCCGCGCCGCCCGGCGGTAACCACGGAGGGGGGCACGGGTTCCGCCGTGTCTACAAGGGTTTGACCCCCCTGTCGTGTGCGCTTACGCTCGGGGCTTCGCCGCGCCCGGATTCCGGAAGGCCACGGGCCGTGGGTTTTCCCCCGTGGGTGGGGTGCGGTCGGGTCGCCGTGACCATTGAAACGTATGGCAGGTACCAGCTCCTGAAGCGACTCGCCATGGGCGGGATGGCGCAGTTGTATCTCGCGCGCCAGCCAGGTCCGGAGGGCTTCGAGAAGCTGGTGGTGGTGAAGCGAATCCTTCCGCACCTCGCGGAGAACGACGACTTCGTGAAGATGTTCCTGGATGAGGCGCGCATCGCCGCGCGGCTCAACCACGCCAACGTCGTGCAGATTTTCGACCTGGGCGCGCAGGACGACTCGTTCTTCATCGCCATGGAGTACATCCATGGCGAGGACATGCGGCGGGTGTGGAAGCAGTCGGAGGCCATGGGGCAGCCCATCCCCGTGCCGCTGGTGTGTCGCATCCTCATCGAGGCGTGCTCGGGCCTGGACTACGCGCACAAGCGCACGGACCCGACGACGGGCAAGCCGCTGGACATCGTCCACCGCGACGTGTCCCCGCAGAACATCCTCGTCACGTTCGAGGGCGGGGTGAAGGTGGTGGACTTCGGTATCGCCAAGGCGGCGGACCAGGCCACCGTCACGCGCTCGGGCGTGTTGAAGGGGAAGTATTCGTACATGTCGCCGGAGCAGGCGGCGGGGCAGCGCGTGGACCGGCGCTCGGACATCTTCGCCCTGGGCGTGGTGCTGTACGAGCTGCTCACCAGCACGCGCCTGTTCAAGCGCCCCAGCGACATCCAGACGCTGTCCGCGGTGGCGGAGTGCAAGGTGGTGCCGCCGTCGCAGGCGTCCCCGCGCGTGCCGCAGGACCTGGATGCCATCGTCCTCAAGGCGCTCTCGAAGGACCCGGCGGACCGCTACCAGGAGGCGGCCCACCTTCAGCTCGCGCTGGAGGACTGGCTGACGGAGCGGCGGCTGCCCTCGTCGACGGCCCACGTCGGCGCGTACATGAAGGAGATCTACGCGGAGCGGCTGGCGTCGGAGGCGCGCTCGGGAGAGCTGCTGACGGAGGACTCGGACCCTGTTTCGGGCTCCGGGCGCCAGGATGCGAGCTCGCGGCGGTCGGGGCTTCGGCCCGCGCTGCCGCGCTCCACCGGGGCGCAGGAGGGGGAGACGGCGGCGCTGCGGCCTCGCGGCACGGGCAAGACGGGCCGCATCGAACTGGAGTCCCCCAGCGGCCGGCTGACGGGCCAGCGCCGTCAGGTGGACCCGGCGCCGCCGGAGCGCTCCTCGCGCTCGGGACTGGGCGCGGTGCAGGCGCCGCCTCAGGTGGAGGAGGACGCGCCGACGATGGACGGCCGCGCCGCCTCACGGGCGACGCTGACGGACGTGAAGATCGCCACGGAGCCGAAGCCGGCCGAGGGACGGGCCGCCTCGCGCGTGGCGAACCCGCAAGCGCGGGAGCAGGAGTCGCACGGCCCGGAGGGGCGCGCCGTCACGCGGCCGATGCCCGCCGTCACGCACCACGTGGAAGAGGACGCGCCGACGCTGGCGATGCCGGAGATGGCGGGCCCCCTGCCGCGCCCGTCACGGCTGGCGTTGCCCCTGCCTCGGGGAGCCGAGGAACTGGAGGAGCAGGAGGAGGACGCGCCCACGTTGTCGCTGGGCATGTCGCGACCGGGCCGCAAGAAGGGCGCGGCCGGGCGTCAGGCGGAGGCGTCGCCCCCGGCTTCCCGACTGGGGTGGTGGATTCCCACGGTGGGGTTGGGCCTGGTGGTGCTGGTGCTGCTGTGGGGCTGGCTGAAGCCGGGGTCCGCCGTGCAGGCGCCGGCGCGGTTGGAGTCCGTGCCCGTCGGGGCGCGAGTCATGTTCGACGGGCAGGAGCTGGCGGATCGCACGCCGGTGACGCTGCCCGGGATGCCCGAGGGGCGCTATTCGCTGGTGTTGTCGCACGAGGGCTACCAGGAGCTGAGGACGGAGCTGGAGGTCCAGGCGACGGGGCCGGTGCCGCTGGGCGTGCTGCGGCTGGTGCCGGTGGCGCAGCAGGCTCCGGTGGAGAAGACGGCGCCGGTCCAGGTGCCCGTGGAGCCGGTGGCCGTGGCGAAGGTGCGGTTGCGCGTGGAGGCGCAGCCCGCGCAGGCCGTCGTCTTCGTGGATGGGCGGCAGCAGGGCGCGGCGCCGGTGATGCTGGAGGCCGAGCCGGGCGTGGCGCTGGCCGTCCGGGTGGAGGCCGCGAAGCACCAGTCGAGCGAGCGCACGGTGACGGTGGGCTCGGGGCCGGAGCAGGTGGAGCGCTTCACGCTGAATCCGGAGGCTCGGGTGGTGGCTCCCACGCCGCCGCCGTCGCGTCCTCCGAGGCCGGAGCCTCGCGCGGAGACTCGCACGGCGAAGGTCCGCTTCGCGGTGCGGCCCTGGGCGGAGGTGACGTGCGGAGGCAAGAAGCTGGGGGAGACGCCCTTCGAGGCGGTGGAGCTGCGCGTCGGGACCTATGACTGCAAATTCTTCAATCCCGACCTCAAGAAGACGCTCAGTCGACGTATCGAGGTGAAGGCCATCGACCTCAACGTGGTGAGCGTGAAGTTCGAATAGCGCATGTTCCCGAAGCCCATGACGCTCGTCGCCGGTGCGCAGATCGGCAAGTACGTCGTCCGCCGCAAGCTCGCGGAGGGCGGGATGGCGGAGATCTACCTGTGCACCGCGCGCGGGGTGGAGGGTTTCGAGAAGGAAGTCGTCATCAAGCGGGTGCGTGCCTTCCTCGCGAGCGACCCGGAGTTCGTGGAGATGTTCATCGCGGAGGCGCGGCTGGCCTCGCGGCTGAACCACGAGAACGTGGTGCAGATTTTCGACTTCGACAAGCACGAGAACACGTACTACCTGGCGATGGAGTACGTGCGTGGCTGCTCCTTGTGGGAGCTGCGGCGCAAGTCCAAGGAGCTGATGGACCCGGTGCCGCCGGTGCTGGTGGCGCACCTGGGCGCGGAGGTGGCCCGAGGGCTTCACTACGCGCACCGCCTGAAGGTGAACGGGCAGCCGCTGGACCTGGTGCACCGGGACGTCACGCCGCACAACGTGCTGCTGTCGTATGACGGCGCGGTGAAGCTGACGGACTTCGGCATCGCGAAGGCGGGCAAGAAGCTGACGCAGCCCGGGGTGCTCAAGGGCAAGTTCGCGTACATGGCCCCGGAGCAGGCGCGCGGAGAGGCGGTGGACGCGCGCACGGACCTCTTCGCCCTGGGCGTGGTGCTGTGGGAGATGCTGACGGGCGGGCGGTTGTTCGACGGGGACTCCGAAGTCGCGGTGCTGCGCGCGGTACAGTTCAGCGTCATTCCGCCGCCGGCCCGGCTCAATCCGGAGGTGCCCCCGGAGCTGGACGCGGTGGTGATGCGCGCGTTGGAGCGCGACCCCGCCGCGCGGTTCCAGACGGCGGGTGAGCTGGAGCGGGCGCTGGCCCAGTGCGTGCTGAAGCACGCGAAGTCGGTGGATGACACGGACCTGGGTGCCTTCATGCGGCGCCTGTTTCCCGGGAGCCTCACGCAGGCGATGCCCGCGGTGCAGGAGCGCACGCACGTCGTCGACGGGGCACCGGTCCCCGATGACGATGATGAAGAGGACCTGGTGCCTCCGCCGCGAAGGGACCCCACGGCGGTGATGCGGGCGGGGCGCGCGGGGATGGCGCCGCCGTCGTCACCGGATGAGGACGTGGATGCGTCCACCTTCGTGCTCCCGCGTCGGGGGGAGGACGTGGAGGCGCTGTCCGTGCCGCTGCCGCCCATGGCCACGCCGATGATGCCGTTGCCCGCGGTGGCTTCGTCCCCCGTGCCGCGCGCGAATGCGCCGCTGCCGCCGCTGGCCGCGCCCATGGCCTCCGTGCGGCCGAGCCGCCCGGAGGGGACGCCCGCGGTGGCTTCACCGGAGGAGAGGCCGCGTTCCGACATCACGCCCGCCGCGCCCACGAAGACGCCGAGCCGTTCGAGTGGCCTGGCGCCCGTGTCGAGGGAGGGCGCCGCCGGGGCTTCGCCTCGAGAGGCCGAGTCCGAGCGCTCGTCGATGCCAGGGGGGGATGCCGCGCGTAATGTCATCGAGGCGGAGGAGCGCGCTGCCGGGTTGGCTCGGTCCTCGATGTCTGAGGCGGATGCCTCGCATGGTGCCTCCGAAGTGGAAGGGCGCGCTGCCGGGTTGTCGCGGTCCTCGAGTCATGGGGAGGAGCCGGGGCAGGGGGCTGACGAACCGTCGCAGCGCGGCGCGGTGGTGGGCTCCTCGGCTCATTCAGAGGGAACGTCACCTGACGTGGAGGCGGTAGACGGCGCCAGGTCGATGCGGCTCACCGCCGCGTCGGAAGCTCCAGCCTCGACGCGCGGCTCCGAGGACCGTGACGCCGGGATGGCCTCCAATGTCCGCGATGCGAGCGCGCGGCCGCACGTGCCCGGCGCGCGAGAGGGCGGCCCTCAGTCACTCTCGGGCAGCGAGGTCCCCACCGTCACCGAGTCCTCGCCTGGACAGCCGAAGCGCTCGGGATGGCTCAGGCCGCGTCGCATGGTAGGCGCGACGATGGCCCTCGGATTCCTGCTCATCGTGGGCGCCGGGGTGATGAATGGGCTCCGCTCCGACCAGTCCGCGGAGACGCCGAGTCCCACCCACGCACCGCCGACCGTCGCATCGACGCCGACTGACGCTCCCGCCACCGCCCGGCCTTCGGCACCCGCCGCCGGCTCCGTCGGAAGTGTCGTGAAGGAGACGAAAGACACGGCGCCCGCTCAGCCCGAGCCGCGCCCTGTCTCCCCGGGCAGCACTCCCTCCGCCGCGAACCCCGAGCCGGAGCCCTCCGATTCGGACGCGGAGGTGGATGGGCTGAAGCGGGAGGCCGTCCTCGGCACGGCACCGAAGTCAGTCGACGCTCCATCGGACCTCGCGCCGCGAGCCGCCGCCGCGACAGGCCTGCTCCAGCTCCGGGCAACCCCGTACGCGACGGTGTTCCTGGACGGCCGCCGCCTGGGTGAAGTCTCGGGCCGCGCCTCGTACAAGCTGGCTCCGGGTACCTACAAGCTCCTCTTCCAGCATCCCTCGGGAGAGAAGCGCTACGACGTCACCATCACCGCCGGCGCCACGGTGACGCGCGAGTTCCGCCCGCCGCGCGGCCGCTGACCCCGCGCCACCTCGGCGCATCCCCCGTCTCACTGCTACTCCCGCGCTGACACCCGCGCGGCGCCCCCTGGGGCTCCGCCGTGCGCGCGGACCCGGGTTCCATCACACCCCGGGCACCACCACACGCCAGCGCTCCGGGTCTTCCTTCACCCCGTGGTGAGGCCGCGCCGTGCCGCCTGGCGCGTGGCGCGCGCGCCCGTTTTCGAAGCGTGAACCGGCCGACACCGCAACGGACCTGTAGCGGTCTTCCTTGACACCGAAGGCCCATTTCTGGCACTCAGTGTCCTCCTCTGAGTAGCTTATATTCAATGGAATCGATGGACCTGCTGGCTCCCGACGAGATTGCTCGGATTGAGCGCGAGAACGCGGGAGGACTCCCCGCGAGCGCCATTCTGGAAATCTTTCGTCCGCGGGGCGTGCGTCTGTCGGAGGCGACCTTCCGCAAGTACGTCCAGGCGGGGTTGCTACCGAGGAGTCGCCGGGTGGGGCGGAAGGGGAAGCACCAGGGGAGCCTGGGGCTCTACCCGGTGGAGGCAGTGCGCCGCATCAACGTCATCAAGAAGATGATGGCGGAGGGGCACACCCTCGAGGACATCAAGAAGTCCTTCGTGTTCCACAGCAATCACATCGACCAGGTGGAGCGGGACCTCGGCGGTCTATTCGACGGGCTGCGGGACGAGTTGGGAGAGCGGGCCTTCGGGGGGGAGCACCGACGTTCGCTCGAAGCACAGTTGGCAACGCTGCGGCAAAGAGCGCAGGATCTGGTCCGGGACGTGGCCCGGCTGGGCAGCGCAGTCACCGCACGCGAAGACGAAACGATGAGTTCGCAATAAGATGCCGGCCCTGGAGCCGGTGGACCCGGTTAGACTGGCCTCACGTGGAGGGGACATGTCGGAAGTGAAGCAAGTGGAGGAGGGCGGAGACCAGGCGCAAGAGGACCTGAGCCAGGAGCGCCGACGGTCCAAGACGATGTCGCGCAAGGAGATGGCGCGTGATTTGCGCCGTCGACGTCTCACGGGTCAGGTGGACCCGGAAGAGGCGGACCTGCTCAAGCAGATGGACGACACGCGTCCGCGCACCCGCGCCGACTGCGTCAACGGTCCTCGCCCGTGCATGTTCGTCTCCTGCAAGCACAACCTCTATCTGGATGTGAATCCGGAGACGGGGTCCATCAAGCTGAACTTCCCGGACAAGGAAATCTGGGAGCTCGAGCACACCTGCGCCCTGGACGTGGCGGAGAAGGGTGGAATCACGCTCGAGGAGGTGGGGGAGATCATGAACCTCACCCGCGAGCGCATCCGCCAGGTGGAGACGCGCGGGTTGATGAAGCTGCGCGAGGCCACCGAGGCCGAGCCGCCTGTTTCGGCCCGCAAGCCGATGTGACTGGCGGCTCGCCGCCGCCGACGGAGCGCCGACGTGTTGCGTTGACACCCCAGGGGGTGGTTGCTACTACCGCCGCTTCCCGCACACCGAGGCGCACACGTGCTGGCTCTCCTCAGCGTTTCCGATAAGCGAGGTCTGGTTCCCTTCGCCCAGGGGCTGGTTGGCCTGGGCTACCGCCTGCTGTCGACGGGTGGCACGCTGGAGGCGCTCAAGGGCGCTGGCATCGCCGCCACGCAGGTGTCCGAGCACACACACAGTCCGGAGATTCTCGGCGGCCGTGTGAAGACGCTCCACCCGCGCATCCATGGCGGCATCCTCGGTCGCCTGGAGCTGGAGGCGGACCGCGAGGAGATGAAGTCTCACGGCATCGAGCCCATCTCGCTGGTCGCCGTGAATCTCTATCCATTCCGCCAGACGGTGGCCTCGGGCGCGGAAGAGGCGGAGGTCATCGAGCAGATTGATATCGGCGGGCCGGCGATGGTGCGCGCCTCCGCGAAGAACTTCCGGCACGTGGCCGTCGTCGTGGACCCGGACGACTATCCCGCGGTGCTCGCGGAGCTGGAGCAGCACAAGGCGGTGGGCGAGACCACCCGGCGCAAGCTGATGCGCAAGGCGTTCGCGCACACGGCGGCCTATGACGCCTCCATCTCCGCGTGGCTGTCCGCCGAGGCGGGCGACCCCTTCCCCGGAGAGCTGTCGCTGTCGTTCCGCAAGGCGCAGGACCTGCGCTACGGGGAGAACCCGCACCAGCGCGGCGCCTTCTATCGCGAGCACTCGGCGCCCTCGGAGCCGACGGTGGGCTTCGCGCGGGTGCTCCAGGGCAAGGAGCTTTCGTACAACAACATCCTGGACCTGGATGCCGCGCTGGGCCTGGTGCTCGAGTTCCCCGAGCGTCCCGCCGCCGTCATCATCAAGCACAACACGCCGTGTGGCGTGGCGGTGGATGACGCGCTGGTGAAGGCGTACCGCACGGCGCGGGCGGTGGATGAGACGTCCGCGTTCGGGGGCATCGTCGCGTTCAACCGCGAGGTGGACGAGGCCACGGCCCAGGCCATGGCGGAGACGTTCCTGGAGGCGGTCATCGCGCCGTCGTATTCGCAGGCGGCGCTCCAGGTGCTCGCGGCGAAGAAGAACCTGCGGCTCCTGGAGGCGGGGGCGTCGCTGGCCTCGCCGACCGTCCGGCCGAGGGCCCAGCTCGATGGCCGGAGCGTGTCCGGAGGCCTGCTCCTGATGGACCGGGACGCGGTGGAGCCGGAGCTGAGCTGGAAGGTGGTGTCCAAACGAGCACCCACACCGGACGAGGAGCGGGCCCTCCGCTTCGCCTGGAAGGTGTGCAAGCACGTCAAGAGCAACGCCATCGTCTTCG
Organism: Myxococcus sp. AM011; assembly: GCF_013372595.1. Taxonomy (NCBI): domain Bacteria; kingdom Pseudomonadati; phylum Myxococcota; class Myxococcia; order Myxococcales; family Myxococcaceae; genus Myxococcus; species Myxococcus sp. AM011. The sequence continues at coordinate 1,274 of NZ_JABXEM010000010.1, read as the reverse complement.
CCTCTGGGAGCCAGCTGCTGGCCCAGGGCGGCGGACAGACGAATCGAGTGGATTCGGTCCGAATCGCGATGCAGCGCGGCGGGCAGGCCCTCCAGGGGGCCGCCGTGGCGTCGGATGCCTTCTTCCCCTTCCGGGACGGCCTGGACGAGGCGGCCCGGGCGGGTGCGACCTGTGTCATCCAGCCTGGCGGCTCTGTTCGGGATGCGGAGGTCATTTCGGCCGCCGACGAACATGGGATGGCCATGGTGGTGACCGGAGTGCGACACTTCCGGCACTGACTCATGCGCATCGTCTGCCAGAAATGCGCGGCCGCCTATGCCATCGATGATCGACTGATCACGGCAAAGGGTGTCCGCGCGCAATGTCCTCGTTGCCGGAACTTGCAGCTCGTCCGGCGCGATCCTTCGGCCGTGCCCTCTGGGGACGCTCCGGCCGCACCGCCGCGTCCCTCGGCGCCCACCCCCGCGTCGTCAGCGCCACCTCCGGCGGATGACCTGTTCGGCGACTTCGGCAATCCGCCCGCGGAACAACCTCCCGCCCCACAGGCCCGGCCCGCGAAAGCCGCGGCGCCGGAAGCGGACCTGTTCGCGGACTTCGGCGCGCTGCCGTCGCCGACTCCCGCCACGGCGCCCCCGGTGGATCCATTCGCGGAGCTGGGGCCGCCGCCAGGGCCTCCCTCGGCGGGAGGAGATCCGCTGCTCGACTTCCTCGGCCCCGCGCCCGCGGCGCCGCCCGCTCCCGTCGCGCGCATCTCCTCGGAGCCCGGCGCGGTGCCGGTCTCCGTGAAGCCTCCGACTCCGGCGGCTCCGCCGCGCACGGCTCCCGCGCCCGCACCGGCGCCCGCCGTGGTCGCCGCGCCCAAGCCCGCGACCATGGGCTGCCGCAACTGCGACAAGCCGCTGACGGATGCGTTCGACCAGGCGCTCGGCATCTGCGACGACTGTCGTCAGCGCGAGCCCGCGGGCGGACCCGCGCCCAAGGCGGAAGCCCCGGTTCCCGTCACCGCGCCCGGGAATGTGGACTTCCTGCCCCCGCTCTCGTCGCCGGATGAGGGTGGCGCGGACTTGCTGGAGCTGATGCCCCGGGATGGCTCGGGCCCGCGCGCCGCGCCGGGCGTGACTGGCGCGGCGCCTTCGCTGGGCACGGAGCCCCGGAGCAATCCCCGCGCGGCGGCGGGAGGGGCTCGAACCACCACGTCCTCCAGCCTCCGCTCCGGTTCCGCGGAGAAGCAGGGTGGGCGTGGTTCCCCGGGTGGAGGCCGCTGGGCCCTGGTG
>NZ_JABXEM010000109.1:0-33406 GCF_013372595.1 Myxococcus sp. AM011 | reverse complement strand
GGGCCCGCGGGGCTGGGTGTCTTGCACACGTCAGGGAATGCGACGGTGACGCCCCCGCTGTCCTTGGTGACGACGGACATCTTGTTCACACCAGTGTTGACGGGCATGGCGTCCTCCCCAGGAAGACAGGATACCCCATCCCGGAGGCCAGGAGCGAGGCGGCCCCTGTCCGACTCGGGCGCCATCCCACTCCAATGTGTGCGCCTTGGGGCGCGCTCAGCGCGGACTTCGCTGGTCGGGGCGCGCTGAATCCGACACGGCTTGTCGGACGCGCTCCAACGCGGTGGCATCCACTTCGCCAATGCGGGCGCGAGAGGGAGCCGCCAGCCACGCCTCCACCAGGCGAGCAAGGCCCCGCGTCAGCTCCGCCGGATTCTGATGCCCCGCCACCACGGCGGCCGTGCAGGCCTTCTCGTTGCCAAGGAAGTAGTGGGCCAACATCCAGTAGTTCGCGAGCAGCGGGTTCGCTGACAACTCCTGCTTCTCGACCCCCCACTCCGCGTCGCCAGGTGCCTGCTCCAGGTACTCCTTGAGGCTCGGGCTGGGGCGACCCCACAGGACACCGTACATCCAGCGCGAGCGGCCATGCAGATGGAGGCTGCGGGGGGCGGTGGGTGCCCGCGCGTCAGGGCTCGGTACCGCCAGTCGGGCATCATGCTCCCGGGCGACTTCCTGGAGCGCTTCATAGTGGGGGTCGCCGACCCAGCCCGGGGCCTCATCGGGTTCGGGCTCGTTGTCGGAGAGCCAGGCGGTGAGCAGGAAGTTCTTCAACGAGTGCGCCGCCCGCAAGGCGCCTCGCCCATGCGCATAGGGAAAGACGAGCAGTGGCTGCCCTGGCTCGGACAGCAGGCTCATCAAGACCCGGTCTCCCGAGGCTTCCTCGCTGAGGACGAAGAGTCCGGCGAAGAGTCCTTCGGGATAGGACTGGAGCAAGGCCGCGAGCGCGTCGAGGTCCGCGGGCATGCGCGAAGGCACGTCGAGCCGGAGGGAGCGGTCTTCCGAATTCCAGATGGAGTCCGCGGAGTCTCGTGAGTTCAGCGCGTGCTGGATGGCCTCCCACTCCTGGAGTTGCGCGGGAGGGGCAATGCCAAGCACGCGCCGGATATCGGTGAGGCGGGCCTGAAGGGCGGCTGGGTCCACGCTGGCCAGTCGAGCACGGAAGTGCGCGGGCTCCCGTGCAACGACTGTTTCGACGACGTCCGCCAGGCTCGCCGACAGCAGCGTCTCGGGGGTCAGGGTCTGAAGGTCCAGCATGACGCCGCTCCGTCTCTCAGGTCGGGGAATCGAGGAGCACGGCACCCTGCGCTCCGTGGTCCGACACGCCCCATACCAGCGTGTGGCCCGGGCGCGCATGTCTTCGGGTCATGGAACGCGCCGCGTAGCACATGCCCACCGCCGCGCTCGCGGCCCCGACGTCACCCAGGTTGACCGCAGGCCAGACCTCGCGGACGTCCGAGGGCAAGGCGGAGCGCGGCGTCTGGGTCAGCGCGAGTCCCCAGGCCGAGGCGCGGTGCTCCTCACCATTCAGGTTGCCGATGACGGTGCCGACGGGCGCATGGCGGGTGAGGGTGAGCGCCTCGTTGATGGCTCGAGACAAGGCTTGCCCTGTACCGCGGGCCTTCGATAGCGCCTCCTCAGGGGCTTCGGCCATCCCCACGGCGAGCAGGGTTGCCTCCGGGCGTCCCAGGCAGCGGCGAGGGTTCTCGAGCAGCAGGCAGACCCCGGCTTCACCAGGCATCAAGCCCACGGGGTGTTCCGGACCTTTCAGTCGACGTGTCTCGGCGAGCCAGCGCAGGGAGCTGGTGTCCAGCAGGCTGTCGACAGAGAGCAGCAGGGCTCTGTCCCATCGGCCCGAGGAGAGATGCTGTCCGGCGGCCTTCAGCGCCATCCAGGTCGCGGACTCTCCCAGGGGAAAGAAGAGCCGGGACTCCACGGGAATGGGGAGCTTCGCCGCTTGGAGGAGTCGCTCAATGAGCAGGGCTGTCTCCGCGAGGTGGAACGAGAAGCGGTCCGGAGCGAGCGAAGGCGCACAGAAGAGGAAGCCGCAGCGCTTCCAGGCCTCCCCGGGCCAGGCCTCGAGGGCGGAGTAACGGATGAGGTCGGACAGTGCCAGTCGGGCAAGCCTCGACCATCTGCCAAGCCCCTGGAACCCCTCCGTGACGCCTTCGACGGGGTGACCGATGAGTGGGACTTCGTCCTGGGCATCTGCATCCCAGACGACGACATCCCCTATGGGACGTGGACGGCTCAGGCCACAGCGGATGGCCGCGCAGACGCTCTCCGCGCCCTGCCCCAGGGACGTCATCATCCCCATTCCCGAGAGCTTCAATGATGAGGTGCTCATGAGGTCAGGGGGCCGTCAGGTCGCGCCATGCATGCGGAGGAGGAAAGGGCTGGCGACTCCTTGCGAGCTCGCACAGCTCACCAGGGACCCGGGGATACTCCTGTCGCGAGGAGGCGAGCCCGGACTCCCGTGCCAGGCGGATGATGGCCACTGCTTGCACGTCGATATAGCGCTCGGTGTGGAGGAGGAGCGGCGGAAGGTCATTGAAGTGCGCGGCTCTGGCGTAGTTGGTGGCACGGCGCTGAACGATGGCCTCCAGGCTGTTCTCGAAAAGGGCGGGGGTTCGCGCGTGGAGTGCCTGGCAGAGCGAGTAGAAAGGGCTCTCTTCTTCGCCAATCACCCGGGCAAAGCGGTCCAGGAGCGCGGGAAGCGTTGGCGTGGCGTGTGGAGTGCGTAGCTCCAGGAAGAAGCGCTGCAGGAACTGTGGGAAGAGGAAGTCGTCCTCGTATTCGAGTGCCTCCGCCCAGCGGTCATCACACAGTCGAGCCAGCTCCTCCGCGGTCTCGAGGTCGTTGATGGCCAGGCAGTCGAAGAAGGCCCTGTTGCGAGACGTTCGCCAGAAGCAAGGCGTGCCGGTCAGCCCCTGGGCACATCCTCGCAGGTAATAGAGGCGGGCTTGTCCGGCGCGATGAAGGTCCGCGACATAGGGAAGGGCTTCCCCCGTCTCGAGGCATCCCGCGATGGCCCTCAGTCGGTAGCAGTGCGCGAGGTTGGTCAGGTCGCCCTCTTCGTCGGAAGGCCACGCTCCTGGAGGAGGAAGGCGGCGGAGGAGTGTCCTGAAGTGGGCCGCAAGGGTGTCCTGGACGTATTCGAGTTCTGTCACGGTGCGCGACTCAAGGTCGGTGCGGGTTCACAGGTCGACGGGGGTTCCCACGGGGCTGACACTCACGCCAGCGAGGCCGGCGAGTTCCATCGCTTGGACCAGCTCCCACCGGGCGATGATGAGCCGGGGCATCGTCGTGAGCCGGAACAGGTTCCGTGACGGCTCGATGCGGCTCATGTCCAGCTCGAGCTTGCGCAGCCCAAAGACCTCGCCCTTCCGGAGGGCGCTGGGTTCATATTCGCTTCGCCGCATGTCCATGCAGTCGAGCGCGCCCAACACGTTGGCGACGAAGAACTCGCCCGGTTCGCGACGCCCCTTGTGATTGATGAGGCGAATGGGGAGGTACTCGATGTCGACTCCGGCGGAACTCTCGAGGACTTGTCGGAACCGCGCCGAGACGAAGAGGTATCCCAGGGTGTTGCGAAGACAATCGGTGACCCCCTTGCCACCCATTCTGCGAGACATGTGGAAGTCGAGCGCGGCCGGGTAGAGGCCCCTGGCTGGAACCCCTTCCGTGGGTTGCCAGATGCAAGCCAGGTCACGGGGGAATTGGTCGATGACGCAGTCCTCCAGGTCGGTCCGTGCCTGAAGGATGGCGTAGGAAGGTGTCGCGGTCATGGCCAGTCGACGCTGTCCAGGCGAAGGTTGTCCAGGTTGATGCCGGGGTTCTTCTCCCCGGAAGCAATCAGGAAGGCCCGGATGGCGGTGGACGCCTTCTCCAGCTCCGAGCGGCAGGCATCCTTGTTCTCGTCCGTCAGCTTGTGCTTAGTCGGGTCGGACTCGCCCTTGGCGAGCTTGGCTTTGATGGAGTTCAGCTTCGTCCCCAGGCTCGCGCTGTAGTGCTCATGCTCCGCGGGGCCTTCCGGTGGAACGTGCGTGGGGAGCTTGAGGATGCGCGCGACGACGTATTGCTTCGGGAGGATGATGACGTTGGGCATCTCATTGATGTTCCAACGCGTGGCCAGAATCAGTCGGCGTTCCTCGGGGTCGGGAAAGGCGGTTTCGAGCTCACCACACGCGATGACGTGGTGGGTGTTGTGCCAGTAGGGCTTCTTCCAGTCCTGGAAGTTGGAGCCTCGGTCCAGGTCCCACGCGCCATCCGAGAGGGGATTGGGGGCGTGTGTTCCTGGCTCGACCTCGCCGCTCTTGCGGATGGTGGGGGCGAGGTCCTCTACCCAGACCGCGACCCACCGCTCGGGAGAGCGCATGTTCGGGACGTCGTAGATGTGCTTCTCCGACGCCTTCGAGTAGTCGTGAGCATTCTTGCGGTAGTTGCAGCGTGGGAACTTCTTGTTCTTGTAGTCCACGTGCCGCCACAAGCAGCCCGCTTCCTTGGGGGCGGTCTTGTGCTCGTTCTCCGCCCAGTCCGCGAGATGATCGCTGTCGGCCATGGTCTCTCCTCAATCCTGTTCCAGCTTCGACACACCTTCCGCCATGACGTGCACGCCCCGCACGTCATGCAGGCCATCCCCCAACAGGACATGCCCGCGCCACAGCAGCGTCACCCGCCCCGCGTCCGCGTCCAGGATGACGGTGTCCAATCGCATGGGCGGCTTCGCGTCCTCCGTGCCCGCCAGCTCCACGGTGACGACGGGAGGCGCCTGACCGGGCAGCGAGAAGGCCAGCCGCCCCTTCGGCGACGCCCCGGCGATGATGACCGCCTCGTCCCCCTTCAAGTACCCCGGCGCCACGAGCCCCGGCGCCGCCGCGTTGAAGAAGCGCCGGTCGAAGTCCCTGGGCAACAGCGGCTTGCGCGTCTTGCTCCACGCCTCGTCATACGTCCCCGCGTACCTCGCCCGAGGCTGCCAGTCCGGTGACGTGAAGCCGAACCCCATCGGCGTCACCCGCTGCCCCCACTCGCGCAGCGGCTCCGCCGGGTCCTCCAGGTTGGGCAACCTCAACCCCTCCTCGAAGTGCCTCGCGCTGGCGCGAAAGCCCGTGCCCACCGGGTTGCGCGGCTCGAAGGCGGGCTTCTCCTGGTCCGTCCTGTCCCACCCACCGAAGGCCCGCTCCCACAGCAAGGCCATCCGCTCGAACGGCAGCGGCTTCGTCGCCGCCACCCGCCCCAGGCTCCGGAACCACGTGCGCTCCCCCAGCACCCGCACCGCCTTCTTCAGCGGCCCCACCTGCAGCGCCACCAACACCTCCGTGTCGCCCTTGCGCTGCGCGCACCCATGGCCCAACAACACCACGTCCGTCGCCGGCTTGATGAACGCGCCCTCCACCTCGTACCGGTAGCTGGACTCCCCAGGCTCCCCCCAGGGCTCTCCCTTCCAATCCACCTTCGGCTGCTCCTCCACCAAGGTGAGTCCCGCCTCGCCCAGCCCATAGGTCGCTTTCGCCACCAGCAGGAGCAGCGGGCGCCCCTCCTCGTCGCAGAGCCCCATCCAGTCCAGGGCGAACGGCGTCTCGTTCTCGACGGTGGGATGCCCCATGGCGCGCGCGCCCCCCAGGCACGGGGCGGAAAGCCCTTGCGCCGGACAGGTATGTCACTGTAGCAGGCGCCCCCGCTTCGCGAAGGGTCCCCGTCCCAGGGAGCGCCGAGCCGCCGTCGCATGGGTTTGTTTCCGCGCCAGCAATTCCTCTCAAGGAACGTTTGAATCCCTGACGAACTCACCGTGTTTCAGGCTGGGTCGACTTCTACCGCCCGATTCTCCCTGTGAGTTTTCACCCCGCACCCAGTCTGGCCGTTTCTTGCTCATCAAGGAAAAACACGTAAATGTGCTTTACGTAAAAGGTTGTGAAATATGTCGAAACATGAATTCGTCATTTTATATTTGAAATCCTGATTCCAGGTGTGTCACGAATATCCGGTCTTTCTACCGGAGGTAGTGCGTTTGGCTCATCGAGTCCTGAAGACGATTGGCGCGGCTTGGCTGGGAGTAGCGCTCACGGCGTGCGGCACCGTGGAGTCCACGGGAGAAGAGACGAAGGCTCCCGACTCGAAGTCGGAAGGAGACATCCAGGGCTCGCTGCGCAAGCTGCCGAGCGCGGGCGTTGCGGACGTGTACGCCGACGGCATCCCCTCCACGGTGGTGGGTGAGCTCGGCAAGGTGGAGCGCACGCTGTCCGCGCTGTCCGTGGGCCACGCGGCCTTCGCGGCGGCTCCCGCCCTGGCGAACATCGCCCCGGTGTTCCGCCTGAGCGCGGACGACATGTTCCTGAGCAAGGCCCGCACCGACGCCCAGGGCAACCAGCACCTGCGCTACAAGCAGACCAAGAACGGCCTGGAAGTGGTCGGCGGCGAGCTCATCCTGCACGTCCGCGCGGACGGCCAGGTGTACTCGGCCAACAGCTCCGCCCGCGACGGCCAGAACCTGCCCGCGGTTCCCCGCGTGGACGGCGCCCTGGCGGCGCGCGCCGCGGCGAACGCCACGGCCGGCAGCGGCATCACCACCGAGGGCGAGCCCAAGCTCGTCTACGTGCGTGACAGCAACGAGCAGCTCTTCCTCGCCTGGCAGGTGCGCGTCGTCGGCACCCAGGTGGAGGGCATGCCCCTGGCGGATGACGTGTTCGTCGACGCCCGCGGTCAGGCCGGTGTGGTGGCGCGTCACCCGCGCATCCACTCGGCGCTCAACCGCCGGGTGCACACGGCCAACAACGGCACGACGACTCCGGGCACCCTGCGCCGCAGCGAGGGCCAGGCCGCCGTCGGCGACGCCCACGTGGACATGAACTACGACCAGCTCGGGTACACGTACAACTGCTACAAGACGCTGTTCAACCGCGACTCCATCAACAACGCGGGTGCCACGCTCATCAGCACGGTGCACTACAGCCGCAACTACGTGAACGCCTACTGGGACGGCACCCAGATGGTGTACGGCGACGGCGACGGCGTGAACTCCATCGAGCTGGGCAAGGACGCGGACGTCACCGTCCACGAGCTGACCCACGCCGTGACGGAGAACGAGTCCAACCTCACGTACTCCGCCCAGTCCGGCGGCCTGAACGAGGCGATGTCGGACACCTTCTCCGCCATCTGCGAGAGCTGGGCCTCCGGCACCTGGAGCACCGCGCCCGCCATCTGGATGATTGGCGAGGACGTGTGGACGCCGGGCACGCCGAACGACGCCCTGCGCTACATGGATGACCCGAAGAAGGACGGCGCCTCGCTGGACTTCGCCTCGGACTACACCTCCAGCACGGACGTGCACTACAGCTCGGGCATCCCCAACCTGGCCTTCGCGCTGCTCTCCAAGGGTGGCCTCCACCCGCGCAACCGCTCCACCATCAACGTGCCGGCCATCGGCGTCGAGAAGGCCGGCCGCATCTGGTACAAGGCCAACACCGACATCTACACGGCCTCCACCACCTTCGCGCAGGCGAAGACCTGGACCATCCAGGCCGCCGCGGACCTCGGCTATGACCAGGCCACGCAGGACGCCGTGAAGGCCGCGTGGGAAGCGGTCGGCGTGGGCGTCACCCTGCCGCCCCAGCCGTCCACCCCGCTGACCAACGGCACGCCTGTCACGGGCCTGTCCGGCAGCACGGGCAACCAGAAGTTCTACAGCCTGGTCGTCCCGGCTGGCGCCACCGGTCTGAAGTTCACGCTCGCCGGTGGCACGGGTGACGCGGACCTGTTCGTCAAGTTCGGCTCGCAGCCCAGCAGCACCACCTACGACTGCAAGTCGGAGAGCAGCACCAACGCGGAGACGTGCACCATCACCACCGCCCAGGCGGGCACCTACCACGTGCTCATCAGCGCGTACGCCACCTACTCCGGCGCGACGCTGACGGGCTCGTTCAACACCGGGACGCCTCCCACGGGCAACGTGCTGCAGAACAACGTGCCGGTGACGGGCCTGTCGGGCGCCGCCTCCTCCGCCGCGAACTACACGATGGCGGTGCCGGCTGGCAGCGCGGTGACGTTCTCCACCAGCGGTGGCACGGGCGACGCGGACCTGTACGTCCGGTTCGGCGCGGCCCCCACCACCACCACCTACGACTGCCGTCCGTACCTGTCGGGCAACGCCGAGTCCTGCACCCGGACCAGCGCGACGGCGGGGACGTACTACGTGATGGTGCGTGGCTACTCGGCCTACACCGGCCTCACGCTGAAGGGCGTGTACTAGTCCTTCACGTCACATCGATGAGCTGAAGCAAGCACCCGGGGGCCTCGTGGAGGCCGCCCGGGTGCTGTCTTTTTGGGGGCCCTGTCTCCCGCGTTTCATGCAGGCGTGTCGGCGGGCCCGGAGGTCGGCAGCTCCACGCTGAAGGTGCTGCCCTCGCCGAGCGTGCTCTCCACGTGGAGCGTTCCCCCGAGCGCGGTGACCAGCTCCCGCACCAGGTGGAGCCCCAGTCCCAGCCCGCCATAGGCGCGCACGGAGACTGCTCGCTCGAAGCGCTCGAAGATGTGGGCGAGCCGGTCCGCGGCGATACCGATGCCCTGGTCCTGGACGCTCACGTGCACGACGTCCGCGACGGCCCAGGCCCGAAGGGTGATGGGCTTGCCCGGGCCGAACTTGAGGGCGTTGGACAGGAGGTGGACGAGCACCTGGCGCAGCCGCGCCGCGTCCCAGTGGCCCACCAGGGGCCCGCCCTCGAGGTCGAGCCCCAGCTCGCAGCCCGCGCGCTCCAGGGGTTCTTGAAGGCGGCGGGTGATGGCGTCGATGACCTCCCTCAGGTCGACGCGCGACAGGTGCAGGTCCAGCCGGCCCGCCTGGAGTCGGGAGATGTCGAGCATCTCCTCCACGAGCGTGGCCAGCTTCAGGCTCTGGCTGTCGAGTGTCCGCAGGCCTCGGATGGCGACGGGCGGCAGCCCCTGGGGCGTGTGCCGCAGCAGCGTCTGCACCATGAGGCGCAGGGAGGTCAGCGGCGTGTTCAGCTCGTGGGAGGCGACGCTGAGGAACTCGTCGCGCAGGCGGATGGCGTCCTGGGATTCGCGGTAGAGGCGGGCGTTGTCGATGCTGGCGGCGACGCGGCGGGCCAGCTCCTGGGCCAGTCCCACGTCCACCTCGTTGTAGCGGCGCCCGGGTGTGTCGGAGACGAACGTGGCGACGCCCAGCGTCTTGCCTCCGGCGATGAGCGGCACGTGCATGGCGGCCCGTGAGCCCAGCTCGCGCAGGCGCTCGACGTACTCGGGGCCGTGGCCGTGCTCGTGCAACATGAAGTCGGTGACTTCCGCGCGCAGGAACGGCTGGCCCGTGCGCAGCGCGTGGATGAGGGCGGGCGGGGATGTCCAGTCGACGGGGTGGCGCTCCAGCAGCTCGCGCAGGAGGACCTCCTTCGCCGGGTCCACGTGGACCGCCACCAGCGTGCGCAGCGTGTCGCCCCGCTCGACGACGGTGAGCATGCACCAGTCCGCGAGGAAGGGGACCACCAGCCGCATCGCCTTGCCGAGCGTCTGCTCCAAATCGAGTGACTCGGCCAGCGCCAGGCCAGAGTCCGCCAGGAAGCGCAGGGCCCGCTCCGCGCGGCGGCGCTCCTGCACCTCCACGTGGAGCTGCTCGAACAGGCGGCTGTTCTCCAGGGAGATGGCGATTTGGGACGACAACGTGCGCAGCACCCCCACGCGCTCCGGGGTGAAGGCCCGGGTGGCCAGGTCGTTCTCCAGGTAGAGCACGCCCACCGTCTTGCCGTGGCGTTGGATGGGGACGGCCAGCGCGGACTTCACGGCGCGCCGGACGACGTAGGCGTCGCGGATGAAGCGGCCCTGGTGCGCGGCGTCCGCCAGCACCAGTGTCTCCCCGGTGCGGAAGGCGTGCTCCAGCAGGCTTATCGGCACCTGGCTGGCGTGGGAGAGGGGCGTGCGCTCCAGGCTGACGGGCTCGGAGATGGCGCCGACGGCGCGCACCCGGAGGGCACCGGCCTCGTCCAGGACGAGCGCGCCCCGGGTGGCGCCCGCCGCCTCGAAGCACACCGCCATCAGCTTCTCCAGGAGCCTGTCCAACACCACCTCGCCCACCAGCGTCTCCGACGCCTTGAGCAGGGTGAGTAGATCCAGCGACGCGCCGGGTGCGTCGGGGCTCGTCCGCGTGACGCCCGGCTCGCTCCACGCGCGGTCCACCAGGGACTTCAGCTCCGGGAACTCCTCCTCCAGCAGCGCCACCTTGGCCTGCGCGCCCCAGCGCGTGTAGCAGTCCAGGGCCGCGCGCAGGTGCAGCGTGGCGAAGCGCTTGTGGTGCAGGTGCTGGTGGAACCGGCCCGCCAGCTCGTTCGCCAGGGCCTCGTCCTGCAGGAAGCCCTGGGTGTGGGCGCCGTCGATGGCGCTTTCGTAGAGGCGCATGGCCTCCAGGGGTTGCCCCTCCAGGCGGGCCATCTCGGCCGCGACGAGCTGGTGCTTGTGGCGGAAGTTCTCCGGGCACGTCCGGGCCCAGGCGCCGAGCCGTCGCTGGTTGTCGTCCATCATCCCCAGCATCGAGTCCTTCTCCGCGGGCAGCCGGGTGGCGCGCGCCGCCAGCGTCAGCGACGTCAGCAGGTTGAAGTCGGCGTTGCGGAAGGAGCCCTGCGCGAAGTGCTCGTAGGGCAGGGCCTCGCGCGACATCCGCAGCGCTTCGTCGAAGTCACCCAGCACGTACGCCACCAGCAGCCTCAAGAGGGCGTGCAGGTAGACGCTGGTCTGCGCCGCCTGCCCGGAGGCGATGAAGTCCCGCTCGTTGAAGTCGTCGTCCTCCAGCCGCGCGAGCTGGTGGGTGCGGCCCTGGAGCGCGCGGATGGCCTGACGGGTGAGGGTGGACACGTCCGCTATCACCTGGACGCCCGCGCGACGGGCGAAGGACAGGCTGGTGTCGATGGAGCCCAGCACGCGCACCAGCTCCGTGCCCATGGCCAGCTCGGTGGAGACGACGGCGGAGAGCGCGTAGCTGGTGAACTGGAGGTCACCGCTGGCAAGGCCCGTCGTGACGGCGCGGCGCAGGAGCGACAGGCTGGTGCGCAGGGGCGCGCGCCAGTGATTGACGTTGAGCGTCAGCGTGATGAGGGCCCGGCACTCCTGACGCGCATCCCCCATCCGCCGCGCCAGCGCCACCGCCAGATGGCACCAGGACCAGGCCGCCGTGGGGTTGTCCTCGCTGGCGAGCATCAATCCCTGACAGGCATACACGGAAGGGGCCCAGCGCGAGTTGCCGTGCTCCAGCGTGAGCGCGAGCGCGAGCGTGTTGAGGTAGGCGAAGAGATGGGGGTCCACGAAGAAGGCGGGCGTGACGAGCTCGGACAGGAGCTGAACGCACGCCAGGTGGCGCGGGTCCTCCAGCGACGGAGCATCCAGCAGCTCCTCCACCGCGCGCCCCCGCAGCAGGTGCTCCACGCGCTCCCGCTCGGCCGCGAGCGCCTGGGCATGGCCATACTCGGGCAGCTCCAGTCCGAAGAGGAGCAGGCCCTCGCGGCCCGCGCGCAGGGCCTCCGCGTAGTGGCCGTTCATCAGCAGGGCCAGCACCTGGAGGACGTACAGGTCCACCTTGCGTGGCGCGGAGGCGGCGTGCTCGTGCGCGGTGCGGAGCAGTTCCTCGGCCAGCTTGCCGTTGCCGGACAGGTAGGCGCACTCCGCGGCCTCCTTGTGGACCTGGAATATCTGCTCGTGTCGCTGGGGCCAGTCCGCGGGAGGCAACAGGGACAGGCCGCGCGTGAGGTACACCAGCGCCGCGCCGAAGGCGGACGCCTCCTTGGCCTTGAACCCCGCGCGGAAGAGCAACTCCGCCAGCGATTGGCGCTCCAGGAAGCTGCCCAGCTTGCGCACGCCGAGCGAGAGCTGGTCCACCACCGCGAAGAGGCGCTCCTCGAGCGCGTCGCCCCGCGCTCCGCGCAGCAGCTCACGTCCCGCCGCCAGGTGAAGGGACTCGCGCTGGTCCTCGGTGAGCAGCGAGTACGCGGCCTGGCGGACGCGGTCATGCGCGAAGCGGTACGCGGCCTCGGGCGTGGTGGCGTCCTCCGTCCGGGCGTGGAGGCCCGTGGGCTCGTTCTCCGGGATGAGCAGCCCTTCGCGCAAGAGGCTCCACAGGGCGGACGCGGTGTCCTCCGCGCTCGCCTGGACGAGCGCGGACAAGAGGCCCAGCTCCACCCGGTCTCCCAGACAGGCGGCGACCTCCAGCACGTACTGCGCCCGCTCCGGCAGCCGACGGATGGCGGCGAGCATCAGCTCCACCACGTTCTCCGTCACCTCCACGCCGCGCAGCCGCTCCAGCTCCCACGTCCACGTGCCGTGCTCCAAGTCGAAGCTCAGGAGCCCCGACGCGTGGAGCAGGCGCAGCAGCCGCGTGAGGAAGAGGGGATTGCCCGCCGTCTTGGCCAGGAGCAGCTCGGCCAGGGGCGCCACCTCCTCGGGTGCGCGGCGGAAGGTGTCGGCGCACAGCGCGGTGATGGCGTCGACGTCCAGCGGCGCCAGCGCGAAGGTGTGAGAGGGAATCGCGCCCTGCTCCTCAAGTGTGGAGAGCAGGCGCGACAGCGGGTGCTCGGGGCCGACCTCTTGAGAGCGCCAGGCGCCGATGAAGAGGACATGGAGCGAGCCGGGGTCTCCGCACAGGCTCTTGAGGAGCTGGAGCGAGCCGGGGTCCGCCCACTGGAGGTCATCCAGGAAGACGACGAGGACGTGTCGGGGCGTCGCCAGCGCCTGCACGAAGGACTGGAAGAGGAGGTGGAAGCGCGCGGAGGACTCCACCGGCCCCAGTCTGGGTGGCAGCGGCTGCGGGCCCAGCAGCTCCTCCAGCGCGGGGATGACGTCGCTGATGACGCGCGCATGGGGACCCAGGGCTCCGAGCAGACGCTGGCGCCAGATGTCGCGCGCGTCGGGGGCCTCCTCCAGCAGCTCGCGCAGCAGTCCTTGGAACGCCTGGACGAAGGCGGAGTAGGGCACGGTGCCCTGGAGCTGATTGAACTTGCCGGTGAGCAGGCGGTCGCCGTGCGCCGCGTCGCGCGCCAGCTCGTGGACCAGCGCGGACTTTCCGATGCCCGCCGCGCCCGACAGCAGCAGGAGTTCGCTGGTGCCCTGGCGCACCCGCTCTCGCGCCGCGCGCAACTCCACCTGCTGGGGCGCGCGGCCATACAGCCGCTCCGGGAAGGTGAGCTGACGGGCCAGGTCCAGCCGCCCCAGCTCGAAGTCACCCGACAGGCCCGCGCCATGGCGACGGCGGACCTCCTGGAGGTCCGCGAGGAGGGAGTCGGCGCTCTGGTAGCGCTCCTCGGGCATCTTCGCGAGCAGCTTGAGGACGATGTTGGAGACGACGGGCGGGACGGCGGGGTTGGCGAACGCGGGAGGCACGGGCGGCCGGGCCAGGTGCGCATGGACCAGCTCCACGGGGTCCGCGGACATGAAGGGCGGCTGGCCGGTGAGCAGCTCGTAGAACGTCGCGCCCAGCGAGTAGAGGTCGGCGCGGTGGTCGATGAGGCGGTTCATCCGCCCCGTCTGCTCCGGGGCGATGTAGGGCAGGGCCCACTGAAGCTCGCCCGGCATGTCCCCGGAAGGCGTGAGCCCGGAGACGCGCGTGGCCAGGTCGAAGTCGATGAGCGTGAGGTGATGGCCGGAGGCGCTCATCACCAGGTTGGTGGGGTTGAGGTCGCGGTGGATGACGTGCTGCTGGTGCAGGCGGGAGAGGATGCCTCCGAGCTGGAGCGCCAGCTCCATGAAGACCTCCACCCCCACCGGCTTGCGCCGCAGCCACTCCCGCAGGTTGTGGGGACCCGCGTCCTCCAGCATCAGGGCGAGCGGTTGTGAGGGCTCTTCGACGAGCGAGACGACGCGGGAGATGTCGGGCACCACGTCGCGCAGCTCGCGCAGGAGCGCCTCTTCGTGGCGAAGCATGGGCGCGGTGCCGGCGGCGAGCGGCCCCCGGCGAATCTGCTTGATGACCAGGGGCTTGCCGTCCTGCCCCCACGTCCGCAGGACGACGTACCGACGTCCGCGATGGATTTCCTGAAGCCCTTCGGTGCCCGGCGCCTGCCACATCGCGTCCTCGCCGTGAAAACCCTCCGTCCGGCGCCACGCGTCCGGGCCCGAGCGGCCCCGCCACGCGCGGCTCGCCGCTGTCTTCACGATTTGGACGGAGGGGCTTCAAGGCACGCGCGATGACGTGCGGCCCGGCGAGGCCTCGCACGGCTCGCCGGGGGTGCTCAGCTCACGCGCCGCAGCTCCGGCAGGTCCTCGGGCCGCAGCGCCCAGATGGGCGCGGGCGGCAGCGCGGAGAGGAATCCCGTCTGCACCGCGGGGAAGCCATCCACCTGCGCCGCGTCGGGGAAGAGCGTCCCCGCGCGCACCAGACTGCCCGCGCCCACCACGCAGCCCCGGCCCAGACGGCTGCGGTCACAGAGGATGGCACCCGGTTCCACCACCGTCCCCGCGCCCACGAAGCAGGCGTGCACCAGACAGCCCGGCCCGATGAAGACTCCGTCCTCGATGACGAGCGAGCCGCCCGGCTGCAGGTGCACCACCGCGTTGGCGTGGATGCGCACGCCCGCGCCGATGCGCAGCGGGACATGGGACTCGCCCACGATTCTCACGCCGGGGCCGATGATGGCGCCCGGGCCGATGAGCACGTCGCCCGTCACCTCGCAGGAGGAGAACAAGGTGGCGCTGGGGTGGACGAGCGGGTGCTTGTCCCGGAAGGAATACAACTGACCCATGGGGGCGTCCTCGGCGCGATCTCTCGCGAAGAAGGGAGTGAGGGGTTGTTCGGGCAGCGTGAGCGTGCCGCCGCGTGCCGTGCGCAGGCGCTCCATGTCCCCGGTGTCGACGCGACGCACGACGCGAGCGGGCCGCCCCACGACGACGGAATCGGAGGGAACCCACATGCCGGCGGGCACCAGCGTGCCGTCCGCCACCAGGCAGCGGTCTCCCAACTGCGCGCCGGGCATGAGGATGGCGCCCGCGCCCACGTCGCACAGGTGGCCCGCGGACGCGCCGAGCAGGAGGCTCCGAGGGCCCAGCGCCGTCTTCTCCCCCACCGCGACGGGGAGTCGGGCCGAGCCGATGACCACGGCGTTCTCGCGCACGGAGGAGCCCGCGCCCAGTTGAACCGCGCCTTCCGGAGAGCACACCACCGCGCCTTGGGCGACGTGCACCCCCGGTCCCAGGTGCACGCGTCCCAGTACGCGCGCACTGCTGGCCAGACGGAAATGCGCGGCACCCTGGCTGGGTTCGGAGGGGGCCGTCACACGCGAGAAGCTCGTCACCATGAGTGAGCGCAAGCTACACCCCGGTCCGCGACAGAAGGACGGCCCGGCGGCGCTGGATGGATGTTGGAGGCAGGACGGCAAGCCCCCGGGTGCTCCGTCTGGGGTACGGGGCGGAGGGAGTCCACGCACGTCTGCCCGGGCATGAGGTACAGGCGCACACCTGCTCGGTTGCTCCATGGACCGCGCGCGCCTCGCCAGTCTCCCAGGTCAGCCGCTGGCGCGGGCCCGCGTCCTGGACGGAGCGGCGGCTACCTGCCAGAAGGGCGCGGGTTCCGGGGCGGCTTTGGAGGCTGGAAATGTCGGAGGTGGAAGTGCCGTCGTCGTCGGGGCCCGCCGTGGGATTCTGGGCATCGCTGAAGGAAGCCATGCACGGCACGGAGCGGGACCTCACGGGCCTGCCGGTGAAGCGCGCCATCTTCCTGCTCGCGGTCCCCATGGTGCTGGAGATGGTGATGGAGTCCATCTTCGCCGTGGTGGACGTCTTCTTCGTCGGGCGGCTGGGCGCGGATGCCGTCGCGACGGTGGGCCTGACGGAGTCGCTGCTCACCATCATCTACGCCGCCGCGGCGGGGCTGAGCATCGGCGCCACCGCGCTGGTGTCGCGCCGCATCGGTGAGAAGGACCCGGAGCGCGCCGCGCGCACGGCGGTGCAGGCGATAGGCCTGGGGGCGCTGCTGGCCATTCCCATCTCGGTGGCGGGCGTCGTCTTCGCCCGGCCGCTGATGGGGCTGATGGGCGGCTCGCCGTGGGTGCTGGAGCAGGGCGTGCGCTACACGCAGGTGATGCTCGGTGGCATGGGCAGCGTGCTGCTCCTGTTCCTCATCAACGCCATCTTCCGGGGCGCGGGCGATGCGGCCATCGCCATGCGGGTGCTGTGGCTGGCCAACGCCATCAACATCGTCCTGGCGCCCATGCTCATCTTCGGCGTGGGGCCCTTCCCCGAGCTGGGCGTCATGGGGGCCGCGGTCGCCACGACGTTCGGCCGCGGCTGTGGCGTGCTGTACCAGCTCTACCGGCTGGCGCGCGGCAGCGGGCGGCTCCAGGTGCGCCGCGAGCACCTGCGGCTGGAGCCGGGGACGATGCTGGCGATGCTGCGGCTGTCTGGCGCGGGCACGGCGCAGTCGCTGGTGAACACCTCGAGCTGGGTGGTGCTGGCGCGCATCGTCGCGACGTTCGGCAGCGCGGCGGTGGCGGGCTACACCATCGCCATGCGCATCGTCCTCTTCGCGCTGTTGCCCTCATGGGGCCTGGCCAACGCGGCGGCCACGCTGGTGGGGCAGAGCCTGGGCGCGAAGCAGCCGGAGCGCGGCGAGCGCGCGGTGTGGACGGCGGGCGCCATCAACGCCGTCTTCCTGGGCTCGCTGGGCGTGTTGTTCTTCGTGTTCGCCCAACCGCTGACAAGCAGCTTCTCGCCCGACGCGGCGGTGGTGGACCACGCGTCGCATGCGCTGCGCATCATCAGCACGGGCTTCCTCTTCTACGCCTTCGGCATGGTGCTGACGCAGTCCTTCAACGGCGCCGGTGACACCGCCACGCCCACCCTCATCAACATCTTCTGCTTCTGGATGTTGGAATTGCCGCTGGCGTGGGCGCTGTCGGGGCCCGGAGGGATGGGGCCCTCGGGCGTCTTCCTGGCCCTCACGGTGGCCTTCTCCGTGCTGGCCATCGTCTCCGCCGTGCTCTTCCGGCGGGGCACCTGGAAGCTCCGTCAGGTGTAGCGAAAGCTCCCGGGCGCGCGCGGCTCAGGTGCAGTGCGCGCCACCTGGCTCAGGGGCAGTAGGGGCAGGACGGCATGCCCGGATTGTCCGCCTCGAACTGCGCGTACACGCGGCAGTTGTCATTGCGCTTCCCCGAATCGCCCTGGCAGCCGTAGTGGTACGCGGCCTGACAGAAGGCGGAGGACTGCGGGTCCGTCGCCGGGCCCGAGTACGGGCGGGTGCACGCGTTCGACGTACCGCCGCATTCGTCGGGGTCGTCCTTCAGCTCCGAGTACGCGCACGCGCTGCCTTCACCATAGGAGGTGCAGGTGCTGTCGGACGGGCACCACTTGCAGGCATTGGCGACGTACTCGCTCGCGCAGGGGCCACAGGTGGAAATCTCGGCACAGGCATCCTCCTCGGTGCAGGCGGACAGGCCGAGGGACAACGCGAGGAGCGCGAGCAGGGTGGCGAGACGTGACACGGGGACTCCGAGTACCGGGGGGCCCTGGATTTTTGTCGGAGCCTCTCCTCCAGGCAATGAGTCCGGAATCATCCCCGCCGCTTCGCGCAAAGACTCTCGAACTCTCAGCCGACGGAGAACAGGCGCGCCTTGCGCAGTTGGACTTTGAGTGTCTGGCCCGGCCGCACTTCGAGTGGCGGCGCCACCACGCGCAGCAGGGTGCCGTCGACGGGGAAGCGGTACTCAGCGGCGTGTCCGAGGAACAGGCGAGCGGACAGGGGCAGCGAGGTCCCCTGCTCGCCCAGGGTCAGGTCCTCGGGGCGGACGACGAGGGTGGCGGGCCCAGGGCGAGCGAGCGTGTCGGCCGGGAGCTGGAACACGGTGCCGCTCCGGGCGGTGTGAAAGGCGCCCTCGCGCACCTCGCCGGTGAGGACATTCGCGCCGCCGACGAAGCCCGCGACGAAGGGCGTGGCGGGCTCGCGGTACAGCGTCTCGGGCGCGTCCACCTGTTCGAGCACGCCCTGGTTCATCACCGCGATGCGGTCCGACAGCGCGAGCGCCTCGCCCTGGTCATGCGTGACGAAGACGAGCGTGGTGCCCAGTCGCGCGCGCAGGGCCGCCAGCTCCGCGCGCAGCTCCTCGCGCAGCGCCGCGTCCAGGTTGGAGAGCGGCTCGTCCAGGAGCAGCACGCGGGGGCTGGCGACGAGCGCGCGCGCCAGGGCCACGCGCTGGAGCTGTCCGCCCGACAGCTCGTGGGGCCTGCGCGTCGCGAGCGCCTCCATGCGGACCTGGCGCAGGGCCTCGCGCACCTTGGTGGCCACCTCCGACTTCGGCATGCGCCGCAAGCTCAGCGGATAGGCCACGTTCTCCTCCACCGAGCGGTGGGGCCAGACGGCATAGCCCTGGAACACCATGCCCAGGCCGCGCCGCTCGGGCGGCACGCGCACGCCGGGCCCCGCCACCGTCTCTCCGCCGATGCGGATGACGCCTGTGTCGGGGTGCTCCAGGCCCGCGAGCATCCGCAGCGTCGTCGTCTTGCCGCAACCGGACGGGCCCAGCAGCGAGACGAGCTCGCCGTCGCGGACCTCCAGGCTCAGGCCGCGCACCACGGGCGTGGCGCCGTAGGACTTGAACAACCCCTCCAACGAAATCGCCGCCATCACCGAACCTCCGCCGCGCGCCGGGCCACCAGCGCGAGCACCGCCTGCCCCAGCACCACCAGCGCCACGAAGGCACACGCGAGCACCGCCGCCGCCGCCGGGTCCGCGTAGCTCTGCAAGTCGAACAGCAGCTTGCCCAGCACCTCCGAGCCCGCGGGCACCAGCAGCACGGACATGGTGATTTCCGTCGCGCACGACAGGAAGGCCAGGATGAAGGCCACCGTGAGCGCGGGCCGCAGCAGCGGCAGCGGCACGTCGACGAAGGCCCGCAGCGGCCCCGCGCCGCTGATGCGCGCCGCCTCCGTCAACGACGGGTCCAACTGCGCCAGCGCCTCCGAGCTGTTGCGCGTCCCCAGCGCCAGGTACTTCGCCGCATAGGCGATGAGCAGCAGCCACGGCGTGTGCGCCAGCGCCAGCACGAAGGCCACCTTGTCCAACAGGATGAAGCGCCAGTCGCGCGAGAAGGCGAGCAGCAGCGCCAGGGCCAGCACCGTGCCCGGCACCGCGTAGGGCCAGACAGCGATGGCCTCCACGCCGGCACCCAGGCGACGGAAAGCCCGCTGGAGCAGCGCCGCCGCCAGTCCCAGGCCACAGACGAGCGCGCCGGCACCGGCGGCGAGCAGGAGGCTCAGCCCGGTGGCGCGCAGGGTGCGCGGCTCCAGCAACACGCCGGACCAGTGCGAGAGCGTCAATTCCTCCCACGTGAGGCTCGCGCCGAAGCTGCGCTGGAGCGACGTGAGCAGGATGGCGGCCAGGGGCAGCAGCACCAGCAGCACGCAGGTGCCCGCCACGCCTCCGGTGACCCAGGCGCGCGCGCGGCCCAGGGAGAGCGGGCGCGAGGCCAGTCCCTTGCCGGTGCTCAATCGCACGCGGCCGGAACGGCCCAGGGCCCACGTCGCCAGCAGCGACAGCGGCGTGAGCAGGAGCAGCGCGAGCGCGAGCGCGGAGGCCCGGCCCAGGCCCTCGTCACCGAGCAGGACGAGCTCATAGATGCGCGTGGTGAGCACTCGCGTGGGCGGAGACGCCGACACGCCCAGCAGGTACGGCACGCCGAAGGAGGACGCCGCCATCAGGAACACCATCACCGCGCCGGACAGGAGCGACGGGAGCACCAGCGGCACCGTCGTCGTCAGCAGGGCCCGCGCGGGCGAGGCGCCGCACACGCGCGCGGCCTCCTCCAGCGCCGGGTCCACGCGTCGCAGCGCCGCGGCGCCGGCCAGCAACACCAGCGGCAGGCCGGACAGTCCTTCCACGAAGGCGATGCCCACCGGGCCATGGATGTCGAGCGTGCCTTCTCCCAGGAGCCGGTTGAGATAGCCCGCGCGGGGACTGGCCAATGACAGCCAGCCCATGCCCCAGATGAACGCGGGAATCGCGGAGGGCAGGGTGAAGAGCACGGTGAAGGCGCCGCGCAGTGGCAGGTCCGTGCGGAACAGCAACAGCGACAGGGGCATGCCCAGCGCGAGCGCGAGCACCGCCGCGCCTCCGGAGATGGCCAGCGTGTTGCCCAGCGCGCCCGCCTCCGACGCCAGCCACTCCCAGCCCAACGCGCCCGGTGCCCCCGCGCCCCGCGCGAGCAGCAGCACCACCGGGCCCACCGCGAAGAGGACCAGGGGCAGAAGCCACGCGAACAACCCGAGCCACCGCGCTGACGTGTTCATCGCGAGAAGGCCCGGCTGAAGGCTTCCTTGATGGCGCCGCCGCGCGTAAGGCCCTCTTCCATCAGCGCGGGTGTCCACGGCTGCGTGCGCGTCAGCAGGGTGTCCACGCCGGGCTCTCCGTCAGGGCCCGGGAGTCGGGGGTCCACCGCGTGCATGTCCCCCTTCTCGACGATGAGGCGCTGGCCCTCCGGAGACAGCAGCACGTCCACCACGGCCTTCGCGGCCACGGGGTTGGGCGTCGTCGCGAAGAGGGCCACCGGCCCGGGGATGAGGACGGCGCCGTCCGTGGGCCAGACCACGCGAATCCGGCTGCCGCGCGAACGGGCCGTCAGCGCGTTCTCCAGCAGCAGCACGCCCGCGTCCGCCTCGCCGCTCTCCACCTTCTGGAGCACCGCCGCGTTGCCTCCCGCGACGATGGCGCCGCGCTCGCGCAGGCCGGTGAAGTACCCCTCGCCATACTTCGTCCGACAGAACACCGCCCACGTGAAGGCCGTGCCCGACGTGAGCGGGTCGCCGATGGCCACGCGCCCCGTCCACGTCCCATCCACCAGCGCCGCGAACGACGTGGGCGGCGGCGGCGAGTCCTCGCGGTGCACCAGCACCATGGTGGACACGCGGATGGAGGCGTGGCGCGCGTCCAAATCCAACAGCGAGCGCGGGACGCGCAGCACGTGGGGCGAGGCGTAGGGCAGGAAGGCGCCCTCGCGCGCGAGTCGCTCGACGAAGAACGGGTCCGACGCGGAGAGGATGTCGGCGCGCACGGCGCCCGCGGCGCGCTCGGCTTCCAGTCGGCTGGCCACCTTCTCGCTGCCAGCCTGGTACCAGCGCACGGTGACGCCGGGGAGCTGCTTCTTCAGCAGCGGCTCCAGCGCGTCCAGCACGTGCTGGTACATGGACGTGTAGACCCAGACCTCGCCGGACGGTGTGCCCTCATGGGAGAGGGTGGCGCCGGAGGAGGGCGCGGCGGACTCGATGCGACACGAGGAGAGCACGGCCAGCGTGAAGACGAGGCCGGCCGCTCGGGCCAGGGCGGGAAGGGACATGCGCCCGGGATTATGCGGCACGGCCGGCGAAAGTCGCCGTCCGCTCGGGAGGCATCCCAAAAGGAAAGCCCCCTCCGCGCCGCGTTGGCACGGAAGGGGCTGTCCGTCGACATGCGTCCCGCGTCTACTTGCAGGTGCGAGGCGGCATGGCGTCAATCCAGTCGGCGATGAGCTGCGAGCCCGCGTCATGGCGCAGGGCCCGGCCAATCTCCGGCATCATCTTCCCCGACTCCTCGGTGTGCATGCGGTACCAGAGGATGGACGTGGAGTGGTCTCCGGGGACGATGTCGAACTCACCGCCCACGCCGCTGCCCGCGGAGCCCGGCCGCTTGCAGTGGCCCAGGCTGAACTCGTCCGTCGTCTTGATGTCCAGGAACAGCCGGCTGGTGATGCCGGGCTGCGCCTTCGGGTTGTGGCAATGCGCGCAGTTGATGTCCAGATACGTGCGCGCACGGATTTTCAGGCTCGCCTCGTCCACGTTGAACGCATCCGGCGCGCGAGGAACCTGAATCGCGGGAGGCAACCCCGTCAGCTTCCCGAGGTCCGCCAGGTGCTGGAGCTGGTTCAGGGTCTGTCCCCCATAGACGTGGTCCCGGTTGAGATACCGGGCCTTCACGCCGATGGGCAGCAACTGCTGGTTGTCCTGCTCGTCCACCACGTGGTGGCACTTCTGGCACTGGTTGCGCTGAGGCACCAGGTAGTCGAACTTCTTCGCCACGCCCTCGGCGTCGATGAACTCGAAGTTCTTGAACACCTTGCCGCCCACGGCCTTGTCAGCCTCCGTCAGCGCGTCATTCCAGACGTAGGGATACGCCTCCCAGCCGCCCGGCTGCCGCACCAGGATGCGCGTCTCCAGGGGGCGCACGTTCTTGTCCGGCTCCCGGAAGTCGGCGGGGAACGCGAACGTCTTGGTGATGATGGTCCCCACCGGCAAATCCAACACGTCGGACGCCGAGTACGCCGCCGTCTTGCCCGCGGGCACGTACAGCGTGCGGGACTTCAGCGAGTAGTCGGAGAACAGCGGCGTGGTCAGCTCGTACGGGACGTTGCCCGCCACGGGCTGGAAGTCGCCCGTCGCCGGAGTCCCCGTGAAGAGGCCCAGCTCCGACAGCTTGTTGGGGATGGTGACGGTGCCCTCGGGCTGCCCGGCATCGGGCGTTCCCGCGTCCGTCCCCGCATCCACTCCGGCGTCGGGTTCACCCGCGTCCGGCCCCGCGTCGGGCGTGGACGGAGTGCCGGAGTCACCCGCATCAGGGGTGCCGCTGTCCACCGGCGTGGGGTTTCCCGAGTCCGGAGTGCCATCGGCTCCAGGCGGGTCGTCCCCACCCGAGCAGGCGGCCACCGCCGCGGCGAGCAGCACCGCGGCGAGGCCCAGGCGAGTCATGTACGGCGCGCGCATGGCGAGTCAGTCCTTGAACCGCCGCTCAGGGAAGCGCCAGCGCGGGGCTGAAGCCCGTGCAGTTGAACGGCACCGCGCCCTGGTCGTAACGGCGCGTCTCCGCCCAGGCACCCGCCACGTCGGGCTCCGCCGACATGAGCTTGGCCGTCACGGCCTGCAGGTCCAGGTCCACGATGGACGCCTTCGTGGTCGCCGGCACCGTGTTGTTGACGAAGCACAGGCGCACGCCGTTGGCCACCGCCTCGTTGCGCGGCGCCGGGTCGATGCCATCCCATAGCACGTGCTCCACTCGGTCCACGCCGTGCGCGGCCTTGCCGTAGGCATACACGCCCGTCACCAGCGCGCCCAGCGGGCGACGCGCCGGGTCCGGCGTGCCGTTGTCCACGCTGGTGCCGCTGCCGCCCGTGAAGGTGTTGCCGTGGACGTACACGTCCGCGCTGGCGAAGTTGTAGAAGCCCGCCGCCCACAGGACGGGGTTGGGCTCGATGGCGAAGCCGCTGAGCACCGCGATGTCCACCGTGTTGTTGTCACCCCACGTGTTGCCCACGAACTCCACCCGGCGCGACGCCAGGATGAACGTGCCCGTGCCCGCCGGCACCTGCGACACCGTGCTGCTGCTCGCCGTCACCGAAGCGAAGTTGGGGCGGTTGTTGCCGGTGATGATGTTCTTGGTGATGAGGATGTCGGTGCCCTTGATGGGGTTGCCCGGCAAATCGAACACCACCAGGCCCGTGGTGTTGTCGATGGCCGTGTTGCCCTCCACGTAGGCGAACTTCGTGTTCTCGATTTCGATGCCCGCCACGTTCTTCTTCGCGATGTTGCGGCGGACGATGGTGTAGCGCGTCTGGCCCACGTAGATGCCGGCGTCGGCCGCGTTGTACGCCTCGCTGTCCTCGATGAGCACGTAGCGCGACTTCACCGGGTAGATGCCGTACTTGCCGTTGTTCTCGTTGTTCTCCTGCGCCCACTCCGTGCGGATGCGCTGGATGAACACGTTGGCGGAGTTCTCCACGCGCAGCGCGTCCTTCTTCGCGTTCCACAGCGCCAGGTCGCGCACGGTGAACAGCTTGCCAATCACGTCCAGGCCGTTGGTGTTGGAGGCCGCGTTGGAGAAGTCCAGCACGGTGCTGGCGGTGCCACCGGTGCCCTCACCCTGCGCGCCACGGCCCGCGCCGGCGATGGTGATGCCGTCCTGACGGATGGTCACCGCGTTGTCGAAGTGGAACGTGCCCGCGCCCAGTTGAATCGTGGTGCAGGGCGCCAGGTCATTGACCGCGTTCTGCAGCGCCTGCTCCTGACCCGGAGCGAAAGTCACCGTCGTCCGCTGTGCGTCGGTACACGAGAACTCCACGGGGTACCGGGTAACTGCGTCCGGCGTGCCTGAATCCGGCGTGCCCGAATCCGGCGTGCCCGAATCCGGCGTGCCGGGACCCTCGCCCGTATCCGGGTGGGGGCTCGCGAACGCCCGGTCATCGTCTTCGTCAGAGCATGCGGGAATGGCGAGCAGACTCAGCGCGGCGACGAGCACGGCACGTGACAGACGCGAAAGCGGCAGACGGTTCATCAGGCTTCCTCCTGCGGTAATGCGCGCCCCGTTCGACTCTGACGAGTGCGAAGCTGTGAAGCGCGGCGAGGGATGCGCGAATCCTCGTCTCCACGAGGTCCGACCTCAAGGGTTCGGTGAGGAATTCCTCCACGCCTGGGTTTCGTGACGCAGTGCGATGTGCGAAGGAATGACGACTGTATTTTTCGCGGGTGAGGAGACGCGTCCCACGTGCTGCCCTACTTCCCCTTCGAGCAGGACGCCTATGCGATGGCACTTGGAGTACGCGCCCTGCGGGCAGGTGAAACACTCATCGAAATAGACGCACTGCATTATGCGGCTGAGCTGGCGTTGAAGGCGTCGCTGCTGCGCGAGGATCTCCCCTCGCGCTTCCAGGCATTGCCAGGCACCCAGCCGCTCCAATGGGAGGTTTTGCGGCTCTTGCTGACGCGGATGGCGGGAGAGTCGCCGGGACACTTCACGCGGCTCGAAGGCGAGGACGGGCGCTGGCACTGGCGCAACGGGGTGCTCGGCACGGAGGAGACCTTGCTGCCGGGGGACGCGGACAGCCTTTCCCTGGCGCCCTTGGACTGGGTGGGCCGACAGGTGCAGGAGGACCTGCTCGTGCTGGACGGCACGCGCGAGGGCTTTCCGCTGGTGGCCGGTCAGCTCTGCTTTCCCTCCGGCTGGAGCCTGGACGAGAAGCTCGGCCGGTCCTTGTTGGAGGTGCACGCCCCGGTGCCGCGCTTCGCCGAGCAGGTGGGGGCCGCCACGCTGCGGTTGATGGACGGCCTCAAGCCGGGACGCACCGTCACCCGCTGCAACTGGGCCGTCACCGTCACGGACCGGCTGTGCATGGAGCCGCGCGCGCGGGGCGAGTGGCTGCACCTCTTCGAGGGCCTCACCCCCCAGAACGCCGGGGAGCGCTGCTTCCTGCGCCTGGAGCGCCAGACGCTCAGCCGCCTGCCGGAGTCCGGCGCCATCCTCTTCACCATCCACACGTACCTGGCCCCCGTGGCCGGCGAGGTGCCCACGCCCGAGCGCCGCCGCCAACTGGCCCAGGTGCTGCGCACCGTCCCGGACGACATGAGCGGCTACAAGCGCCTGGGACCCCTGCGTGAGCCGCTGCTGGCCTGGCTGGAGACTCCTTGGCCCTCGAAGGACTCCTCCGAGTCACCCTGAGTCCCAGTCATGAAGGGCGCTGGGTGGAGAAATATCCCACCTGATTGAAACGGGTCCCAAAGTCAGGCGTCGTCGCGAGTGTCGCGGAGCAGATGGACGCGCGTTTCTGTAGTAAGTCGCCCCTCCGGGAAGTGTGACTGGCAGCGGGTTCGCTGCCGCTGCAAGCCAAGGAAGGGCAAACACATGCGGAAGATGTGTCTGGTTGCGATGATGCTGAGCCTGGGGGCGTGCCAGCCTCAGGGCGCGAAGGACGGCAGTGCCACGACGACGGCGACGGGCGCGGCGGGCAATGCCGCCAATCCTCAGAGCGAGGACCAGAAGACGCTGTACGCGCTCGGCCTGTCCATCGGCAAGAGCATCAGCGTGTTCGACATGACTCCCGAGGAGCTGGAGTACGTGAAGGCGGGCCTCACCGCGCAGGTCAAGGGCGACAAGCCCGCGGTGGAGCTGGAGACGTACGGGCCGAAGCTGCAGGAGCTGGCGCGCGCGCGCAGCACGCAGAAGGCCGAGAAGGAGAAGGAGACCTCCAAGAAGTTCCTGGAGGACGCCGCCAAGGAGCCCGGCGCCACGAAGACGGAGTCCGGCCTGGTCTACAAGGAGCTGACCCCGGGCACGGGTGACTCTCCGAAGGCCACGGACATCGTGAAGGTTCACTACAAGGGCACGCTGCCCAACGGCACGGAGTTCGACAGCTCCTACAAGCGTGGCGAGCCCACGCAGTTCCCCCTCCAGGGCGTCATCAAGTGCTGGACGGAGGGCGTGCAGAAGATGAAGGTCGGCGGCAAGGCCAAGCTGGTGTGCCCGTCCGACATCGCCTACGGCGACCGCGGCGCGCCCCCGAACATCCCGGGCGGTTCGGCCCTGGTGTTCGAGGTGGAGCTCCTGGAGATCGTCAAGCCGCCCGAGGCGGCTCCCGCGGGTGCCCCGGGTGCGCCGGGCGCTCCCGCGACGCCTCCGTCGGCCGCGCAGAAGAAGTAGTCCTCCCCGGCTCCTCTTGAAGGAGCGGGAGACACGAGGGCTGGCTGGGGGAATCCCTTGCCAGCCCTCTTCGTTTGGGGCGCGCGAAGCACCACCGGAGGAGGAGACACGATGCACCGTCACCTGTTGCTGCTGGGCGCGTTGCTGCTGGTGGGAGGCTGCACGCGGGGCAAGCCCCGGGAGGTGCTGCGCGAGCCGTCACCCACGGGCGCGGTCTCCGAGGCCGAGTTCAAGGCGATGCACACCCTGCGCGAGGACGCGCCGCCGGAGCTCAAGGGCCAGGAGGTGGAGGTGGCCGGGACGAAGGCGTACCTGAGCCTGCCCCCTGGCGCGAAGGCGCCGCTGCCCGCCGTGCTGCTCATCCACGAGTGGTGGGGTCTGAATCCTCACATCAAGCACTGGGCGGACCGGCTGGCGGCCAACGGCTACGCGGCGCTCGCGGTGGACCTGTATGGGGGCAAGGTGGCCACCACGCCGGACGAGGCGATGGCGCTGCTCAAGGCGGTGGACCCGGCGCGCGCGACGCAGGTGTTGAAGGCGGCGTATGGGTTCCTCCAGGACGATGCGCGAGTGCGCGCGACGCGCACGGGGAGCCTGGGCTGGTGCTTCGGTGGCACCTGGTCGCTGCGGGCGGCCATGGCGCTTCCGGAGCTGGACGCGGCGGTCATGTACTACGGCCATCCTGTGACGGACCCCCAGGAGCTGGCCTCCATCCGGGCGCCGCTGTTGGGCATCTTCGGGACGAAGGACGCGTCGATTCCGCCGGAGACGGTGCAGGAGTTCCGGGAGGCGCTGAACGCGGCGGGGGTGCGCCACCGCATCATCGAGCTGGAGGGCGAGCATGCGTTCGCCAACCCCTCTGGCCAGCGCTACGACGAGCGCGCGGCGGCGATGGCCTGGGCGGAGACGTCGATGTTCCTGGAGCACCACCTGAAGCGCTGAGCGGGTGCGCGAGGTGTCCGACGGTCCACACGTGCGCTCGCGAGCGTGACGCGGTGTTGCTCCTGGGCTCCAGGTCGGCTTGAACGCAAGGCACGGCTTCGGGAGGTGCGGTTGTCGAGGATTGGCGTGAGTGTCGCGGTGTCTCTGGGCCTGTTGCTCGCCGGAAGCGTGGCCCTGGCGGGAGCGCCCGCCGTGGACGATGTGCCGCCGCCCTTCGCGGGAGTGTGGCGTCGGCCCGACGGCGGACTGGTGCGGGTGGGGAAGGATTCGTCGTCGGCCTTCCTGATGGACTTCAGCTCGCGGCGGCGCTGGCGGCTGGAGCCTCGGGGTGAAGGCCTGTGGTCGCTGGAGGGCAGTCGGCCCGCGGCGCTGGCCCAGTGGCGAGCCCCCACGTTGACGTTGAGCGGGGTGGCGCCGGGCGCGCTCGTGCTGGAGCCGGTGCCGGTGCGCACGGAGGAGCTCACGCTGCGCGCGGCGGGCGACGTCACCTTGTCAGCCACGCTGTGGCTGCCGACGGGAGAAGCGCCGCGCTACGCGGTGGCGTTGTTGCACGAGGCTGGGCAGGGCACGCGCGAGTCGCTGGAGCCCTATCCGGCGTTCCTCGTCGAGCAGGGGCTCGCGGTGCTCACGTTCGATGCGCGCGGCACGGGGCGCTCCACGGGGGACAGTCAGCCGTGGGTGTCCGGGGTGCGGGAGCTGGCGGACGACGGGGTGGTGGCGGCGCGGGCGCTGCGCGAGCGGGTGGCACCGGGCGGCGCGGGGGGGTTGATGGGCTTTGGCCAGGGCGCGTGGACGGCGGTGAACGCGGCGGCGCGCGCGCCGGAGGACGTGGGCTTCCTGGTGCTGGTG
Source organism: Myxococcus sp. AM011 (assembly GCF_013372595.1). Classification (NCBI taxonomy): domain Bacteria; kingdom Pseudomonadati; phylum Myxococcota; class Myxococcia; order Myxococcales; family Myxococcaceae; genus Myxococcus; species Myxococcus sp. AM011. The sequence goes on along the minus strand of NZ_JABXEM010000109.1, from coordinate 5,217 downwards.
TCCGGAGGGGGCGGGGTGGTGTGGAAGCAGGAGCAGCACCGCATGCGCAACGACGGCCGGCGCCGAGGGCTCACCGGGCCGGAGCTGGTGGACCTGACGGAGTTCCTGGACGTGTTCTACGACGCGCGCCTGTACACGGATGAAGGGCAGGCGCGTGCGCTGAAGACGCTCGACTTCCAGTTGCAGCGGGCCAAGCGCAAGCGCTGGTACGCGGTGACGGCGCTGCCGCCCTTCAAGGGCCTGCCGGTGGAGCGCTTCCTGGAGGTGCAGCGCAAGGTGTGGCGCAACGTGCTGTCGTACGACTCGGCGGAGGACCTGGGCCGCGTGCGAGGGCCGGTGCTCGCGCTCCTGGGCGAGCGTGATGAGACGACGCCCGCGGCGCTCACGGCGCGGGCGCTGAATCGCGGGCTGAAGCTGCGGCCCGGAGCGCCCGGCCGCGCGTTGGTGAAGGTGATTCCGCGCGCGGACCACTGGCTCGCGGAGCCGGCGCGGGAGGACCAGCCCGGGGTGGAGGTGGTGACGAGCGATGCGCTCGACACCCTCTCCGCGTGGCTGCGCGCGCTGGAGCGCTGAAGGCGCTCAGTACGGCCGCTCGCCCACGTAGTTGCCTGGGGGCGCGTAGTTGCAGACCCAGAGCTGCCACGTGGGGAACTGGCTACCCCACGGGGAGTTCGTCGTGCACACCTGCGTGGCGCAACCCACGCGCTTCGTGTCGCGCCACACCACCTGCGTGTAGTGGCCGCACATCTTGCCGCTCGTGCACGAGTTGTTGGCGTAGTTGTAGTCGGACGCCTCGCTGCTCCAGCCCTGCACCACGGCCCGGGTGGTCAGCGCGTTTGGCGTGGCGGCGGTGAGATTCTCCCCGTAGTTGCCGCGTCCGGCGTTGTGCTCGAACTTGCACCTGGCCGCGTAGTTCCGCGCGACGGTTTCCGCGGCTGTGTCCCAGGTGAGCGGGGACAGCGCGGGGCTCGGCGTGGGCTGCGCCGAAGCGCGGGTGGCGTTGTGTCCCGCGAGCATGTCCTGGGCGAACTGCGACAGCGTGTCGGAGCCAGAGTCCGGTGTACCCGAGCCGGAGTCAGGTGTGCCTGAGCCTGAGTCCGGAGTCCCAGAGCCAGAGTCCGGTGTACCCGAGCCGGAGTCCGGAGTGCCGGAGCCCGAGTCAGGCGTACCGGAGTCGCCGGTGTCCGGACCGTCATCGGCGGGGTCATCCGAGCCGCAGCCGGCACCGGTGGCGAGCCAGGCCGCGAGGAGACCGCAGGTCAGCAGGGGTCGGACGAAGGAGCGGTTCATGGCGCGGATTATCCGCCGCGCCCGGCGCGACGGAAAGGGTGCGCGAGCGGAGTACCCGCGACGGCGCGACTCAGTAGGGCCGCTGTCCGACGAAGTTTCCGGGCGGCGCGTAGTTGCACACCCAGAGCTGCCAGGTGGGGAACGCATCACCGAAGGGCGAGTTCTTCTTGCACAGCACGGTGGCGCAGCCGACGGCCGTCGTGTTGCGCCACACCACCTGGGTGTAGTGGCCGCACACCTTGCCCTTCTTGCAGGTGTTGCGCGCGTGGTCGTAGTCGGTGACTTCATCCGCCCAGCTCTTCACCACCTGTCGCGTCCCCCACGCATCTGGAGTGGCGGCGGCCAGGTTCTCGCCGAAGTCACCCCGGTCCGGGTTGTGCTCGAACTTGCACGCCTTCGCCCAGGAGGCGGCCTGTTTCATGGCCGCGTCGGACCAGGCGAGCGGAGGGAGTGCGGGCTTCGGAGTGGGCCGGGCCTCGGCGCGTGCCGCGTTGTGCGCCTCCACCATGTCCCGCGCGAAGGTGTTCGCGGGAGGTGGCGAGGGGCGCGGCTCTTGAGGTGTACCGCGCGCGGGGGCCTGCTGTCCCCGGGACGCGGTGGCGGCGGCGCGCTGGGCCGTCGAGGACTTGCGCTGACTCGGCTTCGAGGCCGGGATGCAGCTGAGCGGAAGAACGAGCAGGACGAGCAGAGGCCAGCGGAGCGCGGCGGAAGACGGACGCATGACCTGAATGATGCGTCAGGAAGCCCCCGTGTGCATGAGGTCCATGACTACCCCCCGAACCCCGCGAGTTCCCCGATTCCGTCCGCGCCGAAGCTCGTGACGTTGGGGACACCCATGGCCCGCATCATGGAGATGTAGAGGTTCGCGATGGGGACGCCCGGTGCGCGCAGGTGCCGGTCCGTGGCGACGGCGCCGCCGCCCTTGCCCGCGAGGAGCACCGGCAGGTTCCGGTGGATGTGCGCGTTGCCGTCCTCGATTTCGCTGGTGAAGTACACGAGCGAGCTGTCGAGCAGCGAGGCCCCCGTCGCGTCCTTCAGCTCCTTCAGCCGCCGCACGAGGTAGGCGTACTGCTCCACCTCCCACCGGTCGATGGTCGCCAGCGCGTCGAAGTTGGACTGCACGAACTGGTGATGGGAGTAGGCGTGGTGTCCGCCGCTGAGGCCCAGGAAGCCATACACCTTGTTGCTGCGGGCGTTGGCCAGCATGAACGTCGCCACGCGGGTGAGGTCGCATTGGAAGGCGAGGACGATGAGGTCCATCATCGCCTTCGTCTTGGTGCGCGGGTCCTCGTCTTCACCAGGCGCGATCTGGACGCCGCACGCCGGCCCCTGCTGGCCCAGGGCATCCACCTGCTTCTCCAAATCACGGACGCTGGTGAAGTACTCGTCGAGCTTGCGCCGGTCCGTGGCGCCGAGCTGCTTCTGGAGCGCGGTGGCGTCCTCGCGCACGAAGTCGATGATGCTCAGGCCGTAGGCGCGGCGCTTCGCCACCTGGGCCTGCGTCGTGCCGGGGTCGACGCCCGCGAAGAGCCGGTCGAAGACGGCCTTGGGGCGCGCCTCCTTGGCCATGGGCGTGCGGGGGCCTGCCCAGGAGATGTTGTTGGCATAGGGGCACGCGTAGCCGGAGTCGCAGTTGCCGATGCCTCGGCCCGCGTCGTTGCCCAGCTCCAGCGAGGGATAGCGGGTGGCCTTCTGCTGGGCCAGGTGGTTGGCGATGACCTGGTCCATGGAGATGCCCGCGTGGAAGTCGGTGCCCTCCGTCTTGAAGGCCTTGGTGCAGGACAAGAGCGCGGCGGTGCCCGCGGCGTGGTGGCCGTCTCCATCCGGCCTTCCCGCGTCGTTGGCGAGCCCGCTGATGACGAGCATGTCGCTCTTCACCGGTGCCAGGGACTGGAGCGTGGGAGTCAACTCCCAGGTGGCGCCGGTACCGGACGGCGTCCACTTCGCCATGTGGATGCCATTGGGCACATAGAAGACCGCGAGCCGCTTCGCGGTGGGCAGGGCCTCTGCGGCGCGCGCGGTGCCGGGCACCATCCGCTCCAGGAGGGGGAGCGCCATCAGCGCACCCGCGCCGCGCAGCAGGGTCCGACGGGAGAGTGAGAGCTTCTTGCTCATGGTGACTGGGCCTCCGGGTCTCCCTGTCGGGAGGTGAAGTGGTCGCTGAGGACGATGGAGAGGATGTAGTCGCTGAGTCGTCCGCCGCTGGCCTCCGCCGTCGCCGCGATTTCCTTCACCGCGCAGTGGTCGGTGTCCGCCATGCCTCGGCCGAGCGCATAGGTGAGCAGGTGTTCGGTGAGGCACGCGGGGAGCTTCGGGTCGTCCTTGACGAAGCGACGCATGTCCGCGCCTCCGTTGAGGACGGTGCCGTCGGGCAGGTCTCCCGTGGCATCCACCGGCGCGCCGCTGACCTCGTTCAGCCGCCAGCGGCCGATGGGGTCATAGTTCTCCAGCGCGAGTCCCAGCGGGTCCATCATCCGGTGACAGCCCTGGCACTGGGGCAGGCTGCGGTGCAGCGCCATGCGCTCCTTCATCGTCATGTGAGGATTCACCGGCGGCGGCAGGCCCTCGACGTTTGGCGGCGGTGGTGGTGGCGCGGAGCACAGCAGTTGCTCCAGCACCCAGACGCCGCGCTGCACGGGCGAGGTGCGGTCCGAGTTGGAGGTGACGGTGAGCAGCGAGCCGTGGCCGAAGATGCCCTGACGCTCCGAATGGCCAGACAGGTCCACGCGCTTCGGTGTGGCGCTGCCGGGCGGGGGCAGGCCGTAGTGGGTGGCGAGCGCGTCATTCACATAGGTGAAGGGCGCATCCATCAAGTCCCGCAGCTTGTGGTCTCCGGTGATGAACTCCTGGAAGACCAGCTCGGTCTCCTGGCGCATGGCCTGGCGCAGCGGCTCGTTGAAAGCGCCGTAGAGCGTCGGGTCCGGCTCCGCCGATTCGAGCGCGCGGGTGAAGAGCCACTGTCCGGCGAAGTTGCTCACCAGGGCCTGGGCCTTGGGGTCCGCGAGCATGCGGCGCACCTGGGCTTCCAGCTCCTCGGGCGTGCGCAGCCTGCCCTGCTCGGCGGCCTGGAGGAGCACCTCGTCGGGCATGCTGCTCCACAGGAAGTAGGAGAGGCGGCTGGCCAGCTCGAAGTCGTCGAGCCGACGAGGCGTGGTGGACGCCGGGTCCTTCTCCATGCGGAAGAGGAAGTGGGGTGACACGAGCACCGAGCGAAGGGCGAGCTTCACGCCCATCTCGGGCGGGTCTCCCTGCTGCTGGGCGAGCGGGAGGGCGCGCAGCAGCCGGTTCACCTCGTCGGGTGTCACGGGGCGGCGCCAGGCGCGGCGCGCGAAGCGGGAGAGGATGTCGCGAGCGCAGGGCTCGGGATTGGCGGCCTCCAGCACGCAGGTGCGCAGGTGGCCCTTGCTCCAGGCGGTCTCCACCAGCTTCTCCGCCGCGGTGGCGTACTTCTCCAGCAGCAGGGGCGACATGCTGAGCACGTCCGCGTTGTTGTCGAAGCCGTAGCCGTGGTCATCCGCCGGGAAGTCGCGCGCGGGGCGGGTGGTGTCGCCCAGCAAGTCGCGCACGGTGGCGTCGTACTCGGCGCGGTTGAGGCGGTGCAGGGTGACGCGGCCCGGGTCCTTCGAGGCGTCCTTGCACTCGTCGTTCTGGGCGTGGGGATTGTCGTCCCCTGGGAGGACGCGGGCCTTGGGCAGGGAGTCGCCCTTGCATCCCGCGAGCAGCAGGATGCAGCCCGCGCTCGCGAGCCAGCGCATGGGCCTTCGTTCGTGAAGCGTGGATGTCACGTCCTCTTCCCCCTTTCACCGCGCCGCGACTGGCGGAGCCGGGGCGGGGCAAAGCAAGACGCTCACCAAGGCCTCCCGCCGGACAGTGAACGGGGAGGAGGCCCTGGGGGGATGGATGGACGGGAGGGGCCAGGCCTTGCGT